>JADDQT010000084.1 GCA_016781225.1 Actinomycetota bacterium | reverse complement strand
TCCCTCCCCCTGCCGGTCACTTCCTGTCGCAGCGAGTCCGCCAGGCCTACGACGACTTCGCCCTTCCCGTCCGTATGGCGGCCGAGCTGGCGGTGCTCCCAGGCCTCGCCATCCTGGGTCGCCGGGACGCCCGGGCGTTGTTGGCCGCGCCCCTGCTGGCCGTGGCCGTGGCCGAGGCGGGCCGGCGGCGAGCAGGGGGGGCGAAGGTCTTTCCGGGGACCTGCTCGCTGATGGCGCCGGCGTGGATCGCGGAGCGCGGCGTGTGCGCCTGGCTGGCTGTGTGGGAGCGGTTGGTGCGCGGCGGCGTGCCCTACGCCGGCACCGTGCTGTCCAAGGCCGCCAACTCTCGGCGGGTGCTGGAGCGCCGCCTCGCGGCGGTCAGCCCGTCCGGCCCGAGTGCTCCGCCTCGACGCGCTGCGCCATCTGCAGATCCTTGCCGGTGATGCCGCCCGCGCTGTGGGTCACCAGCGCCACCCGCACCTTGTCGTAGCGAATGTCGAGGTCGGGATGGTGATTGGCTTCCTCTGCCATGTCCGCCAGGGCGTTAACGAACTCGACAGCAGCGAGGAATGAGGGCAGCTCGAACTGCTTCACCAGAGCGCCCTCGTGCACCGTCCATCCCGGCAGGGACGCCAGCGCGTCCTGCACCTCGTCGTCAGGAGCGATGCTCACGGCGCATCGTCCGCGGTGTCGGGCGGCGGGGGTGGCGGCGGCGGATGAAGAGCGGGATCGTGCTCCTCGGACCAGTGGTACTCCAGCTCCGTCTTGTTCCTGAAGGCGAGCCCGCAGGACGGGCAGTGGTGGACGGGCGACATGACCCAACATTGTGCGCGCGGTTGTCGGGCCGGGTTGGCGGGTATAGGAAGAGGGATACGAGTTGAGCGAACATGCCCCCGACGAAAGGAGACCACATGTCCGATCAGAGCATGCAGCCCGAAGCTGACAGGACCGGGTCGAGCGATCACCCCCAGCACCGCACACCTCCGGGAGAGGCTTCCGAGTCCCCCCTGTCGGAGCAGGAGCCAGGCCCTGCGCAGGTGTCGATCTACGACGGCGCCGGCAACGAGAGGGTGATGGTCACCGCCGACGGCGCTGACGGCAAGGCCGCCCAGGGCACTGGCGACACCTACGAGGACGCCATGGAGGACGTCAAGAGGGCCGGAGGCGGCCCCCTCGGTCCCGCCACCCACTGAGGGCCCAGAGCGCCCTCGCCGGCCCCCGCTGACTCGCCGTCATGCGAGTCGTCGTTGTCGGGGCCACGGGCAACGTAGGAACCAGCCTGGTCCAGGCCCTGGCTGAGGAGCCCGCCGTGGAGTCCGTCCTCGGCGTGGCCCGCCGCCTTCCCAGGTGGGAGGCGGACAAGACGAAGTGGGCGACCGCCGATGTCGCCACGTCCGACTTGGCCCCCCTGTTCAGGGGGGCCGATGTCGTCGTCCACTTGGCGTGGCTGATCCAGCCCAGCCGGGACCTTCATGCCATGCGCAAGGTGAACGTCACCGGAAGCGAACGAGTCTTCGGCGCCGCCGCCGAGGCGGGCGTCAAGTCACTCGTCTACGCATCTTCGGTGGGGGCGTACTCACCCGGTCCCAAGGATCGGGCCGTCGACGAGGAGTGGCCCACCGACGGGGTGGCCACCAGCTTCTACTCCCGGCACAAGGCAGAGGTGGAGCGACGGCTGGACCGCTTCGAGGCGGAGCACCCCGACATCCGGGTGGTGCGGCTGCGACCCGGACTGATCTTCAAGCGCGAGGCAGGTTCGCGTGTGCGCCGGCTGTTCCTGGGACCGCTGGTGCCGACGACGTTGATGACGCCGGCGGCCATCCCTGTGGTCCCCGACGTGGACGGCCTGCGTTTCCAGGCCGTGCACAGCGCCGATGTGGGTGAGGCCTACCGCCTCGCAGCCGTGAGCGACGTGCGGGGAGCCTTCAACATCGCTGCCGACCCGGTTCTCGACCCCGCCACCCTGGCCGAGCTGCTCGGAGCCAAGAGAGTGCGGCTCCCAGCCGGCGCTCTCCGCGCCGGTGCGGCGGTGTCGTGGCACCTGCGGGCCCAGCCCACGCCACCGGGGTGGGTCGACCTGGCACTGTGCGTCCCCCTCCTCGACGTCACCCGGGCCCGGCAGATGCTCGGTTGGCAGCCCCGGTTCGACGCCGGGGAAGCGCTGCTCGACCTCCTCGACGGGATCCGCCACCAAGCGGGCATGGACACCCCGCCGCTCGCGCCTTCCAGCGGAGGCCGCTTCCGCTGGCGCGAGCTGCGCACGGGCGTGGGAGCCACCTCGGGCTGACGTCAGTCGCGTCCGACGTGCTCCACCGAGGTGGTGCACGCCTCGACCACCTCGTCGATCACCTCCACTCCGAGGCCGGGTCCGTCGGGTACTCGTAGCTGTCCGTCATGGAGGACGAAGGGCGGCGTGATGTCGGTTCGGTAGTAGCGGTCGGAGGCGGAGAGGTCGCCCGGAAGGGTGAAGCCGGGAAGGGCGGCAAGGGCCAGGTTGGCGGCGCGGCCCACTCCGGTCTCGAGCATGCCGCCGCACCACACGGCGACGCCGGCTCGCCGGCATAGGTCGTGGACGCGGCGCGCCTCCAGGTATCCACCCATGCGGGGAGCCTTCACGTTCACGATGGCGGCCGCTCCGGAGGCGACGGCCAAGCCTGCCGACGCTGCCGACGTGATGGACTCGTCGAGGCAGACGGGCGTGCGGATCTGTCGGGCGAGGTCGGCGTGGGCGGTCAGCTCGTCAGCAGCGAATGGTTGCTCGATCATCATCAGGGAAAAGGCGTCCAGCCGGCGCAGCTGCTCGGTGTCGCCGGGCCGGTAGGCGCCGTTGGCGTCCACGTGCAGGGCCACGTCACCAAAGCGCTCCCGTACTGCCCGCACCGGCTCCACGTCCCATCCGGGCTGCACCTTCAACTTGACCCGGCGGTATCCGGCCTCGAGGAAACAACCCACCGTTTGCAGGAGCTCGGGCAACGACGCTGTCAAGCCCACGGCCACACCCGCCTCCACTGTGTCCCGCACGGCACCCAGGTGGTGCGCCAGCGACGTGGCCGTGGCGCGCAGCTCCGCGTCGAGCACCGCCATCTCCAGCGCGCACTTGGCCATGGGATGGCCTTTGACCGCGGCCAGCGCCGGGCCGACGCCCTCGGCCGTGAGGTGTGGTTGGGCCAACAGACGCGGCACCAGGTGGTGTCGAAGGACGTGGTGGGCGCCTTCCACGTACTCCGAGGTGTAGGTGGGCTCGGCCATGGCCGTGCACTCGCCCCAACCTTCGCCGTCCGGAGTGCTGATCTTCACCAGCAGGGCGTCGCGCACCGAGGTCTGACCCAGACCGGTGCGGAACGGCGCCACCAGAGGCAGGCGAAGCCGCCGCAGCTCTACACCGCTGAGCCTCATGAAAGTGGTACTGGAGCGGGTGACGGGTGTCGAACCCGCGTCACCAGCTTGGAAGGCTGGAGCTCTACCGTTGAGCTACACCCGCAGATGGCTAAACCGTAGCCGTCGGGGAGGGGGGATTCGAACCCCCGACCGCCTGCCCCCAAAGCAGGAGCGCTACCAAGCTGCGCCACTCCCCGGTCGCCACCAGAGCGTAGGCGATGGGGAAGCCGTTTCCTCTAGGTGTGAGAAGCGCCGATGGCGTGGGAGGCGAGGAGGCGGGCGAGAAGCTGCACCTCGGCGACGACGCGGTCGCTAAGGGTCGCTTGGCCCGGCTCAGGGCGCAGAGGGTGCCGACGATCTCTCCGGTCGGGCCCAGCAGCGGCAGGCTCATGAAGGTCTCGATCCCGTAGGTCCGAGCAGTAGAGCCCATGGTGGAGACCTCGAGGCCCAGTCCCACCTCGGTGGCGTCGGCGAACCACGTGTCCGGAGTGCGGGCGGCGTCCTCGAAGCGAGCCAGGGCCTCGACGCCGGCCGTCTCCATCGTGCGCAGCTGGACAATGGGCTGGAAGGCCATGCTCAATCCCCGGCCGGCGGTGGCAGCCTCGATCCGAGCGCGCCGTTGCCGCACCTCACGAAGCTGAGCTCGCTCGGTCTCCACCTCCTCGGCGACGACCTGGGCGAGGATTCCCAGAAACCGCACGTCCTCGTCTCCGAGCTTGGTGCTGGCCCGGTGGCTCAAGGAGCACAACATCCCATAGACCTCACCGTCTGAAAGCAGCTCCGGCGTCGATCCCGGAGCTATGAGGTACGGGGTCTGGCGCGGCGATGGAGCCCATTGTTCGTCACAGGTCCGGGACCATGGAACGCCACGGTACCCCGAGGTTTGCCCGTCCAAACTGCAACTCGTCGAGCATTCCAACCGGTCCGGCGGGCACGGCCCTCGGCGAGTGAGCCGCGGCGCGCGTCGAAGGGGTCGACGAGGCCGCGTACGGGCGACCGGTAGAGTGTCGGTCTTGATGAGAGCGGTCGTCGAGCCCCTGGAGGGCAACAAGGTCAAGCTCTCGGTCGAGGTCGAGGAGCAGGAATTCGAAAAGGCGGTGGACGCCGCCTTCCGCAAGATCTCGAGCGAGGTGCGGGTTCCGGGCTTCCGGCCGGGGAAGACTCCCCGGCGGCTCCTCGAGGCACGCATCGGCGTGGAGGCGGCGCGCCAGGAGGCGCTGCGGGAGTCGCTTCCGGACTACTACGCCGAGGCGCTGCGCCAGACCGAGGTGGATGCCATCGCCCAGCCGGAGATCGACATCACCGCTGGCCAGCAGCAGGGCCCGGTGACCTTCGACGCCGTGGTGGAGGTGCGCCCCGAGGTGTCCATCGCCGGCTACAAGGGCTTGAAGGTGGCCATCCCCTCGCCACGGGCGACCGAAGAGGACGTGGAACGACAGATCGACCGGCTGCGGGACCAGTTCGCTGAGCTGAAAGCCGTGAGCCGACCAGTGCAGGATCGGGATCACGTCACGATCGACCTGCACGCCGAGAGAGACGGGGAAGCGGTACCTGGCTTGAGCGTGGACGACTACCTCTACGAGGTGGGCACCGCCAACCTGGCCCCGAAGCTCGACGACCAGCTCCGGGGCACCAAGGTGGGCAACATCGTCACCTTCGATGCCGAGGTGGACGACGGCGAGCCCGTGTCGGTTCGGGTGCTGGTGAAGGACGTGAAGGAGAAGGCGCTCCCCGAGGTCACCGACGAGTGGGCGAGCGAGGTGTCCGAGTTCGAGACCCTGGAGGAGCTGCGGGCCGACACCACCAGGAGGATCTCCGGTCTCAAGCGGATGCAGTCCTCCCTGGCGCTGCGCGAGGAGGTCGTCAAGGCGCTCGCCGAGCTGGTCGACCTCGAGATGCCCGACGCCCTGGTCCGTCCGGAGATGGAACGCCGCCTGGAAGAGCTCGGGCGCCGGCTGGAGGCCCAGCGCACGACCCTGCCGCAGTACCTGGACAGCGTGGGCGCCAGCGAGGAGGAGCTGGTCGAGCAGATCCGGGCCGACGCCATCCAGGGCGTGAAGGCCGAGCTGGCCCTGCGGGCCCTGGCCGACGCCGAGGGCCTTGAAGCGACCGCGGAGGAGATCGACGCCGAGATCGCCCGGATCGGTGAGCGCATCGGCCAGGACGCCGCCCGGGTGCGCCGCCACCTCGACGATGCCGATGCCATTCCTACGGTACGCTCGGACGTGCGCAAGGCGAAGGCCCTCGAGTGGCTCGTCGAGCACGTGGAGATCGTCGACCAGGAGGATCGTCCCGTCGACCGGGCCGACCTCTTCGAACAGAGCGAAGCGGCCGATGAGCCGGCCGGGGGAGTGGGGACGCCAGAGTGACTGCGACATCGTCTGCGGGGCCCGCCTACAACTACCTGGTCCCCATGGTCGTCGAGCGGGACAACCGCGGCGAACGCTCCTACGACCTCTACTCCCGGTTGCTGAAGGAGAACATCGTCTTCCTGGGCACGCCCATCGACGACACCATCGCCAACCTCATATCGGCCCAGATGCTGTTCCTGGAGGCCGAGAACCCCGACAAGGAGATCAGCCTCTACATCAACTCGCCCGGGGGTGAGATCAGCGCCCTGTTCGCCATATACGACACCATGAAGTACGTGAAGAACGACATCTCGACGTTCTGCTACGGCCAGGCGGCTTCGGCGGCAGCAGTGCTGTTGGCCGGGGGCACCACGGGCAAGCGTTATGCGCTGCCCCATGCCCGCATCCTCATCCACCAGCCCTACGGGGGCGCGGCGGGCCAGGCTGCGGACATCGAGATCCAGGCCAAGGAGATCCTGCGCATGAGGGACCTCCTCAACAAGGTGCTGGCCCACGACACCGGCCAGTCCATAGAGCGCATCAGGGACGACACCGATCGGGACTTCATCATGAGCGCCGAGGAGGCCCAGCAGTACGGCATCATCGACGAGGTGCTCAGCACTCGGGAGCTGGTGGACCTCCCACAAGTTGCCGGCGTGAACTGAGCGGATCGGAAACGGGGGAGGCGGCTGGTGGCGAAGTTCGGAGACGGGGGAGAGCTCGTCAAGTGCAGCTTCTGCGGCAAGTCCCAGAAGCAGGTCAAGAAGCTCATCGCCGGGCCCGGCGTGTACATCTGCGACGAGTGCATCGACCTCTGCAACGACATCATCGAGGAGGAGCTGGCCGAGACCTCCGAGATGCGCTTCGACGAGCTGCCGAAGCCCAAGGAGATCCACCAGTTCCTGAACGACTACGTCATCGGCCAGGACAAGGCCAAGCAGCAGCTGTCGGTGGCGGTCTACAACCACTACAAGCGTGTGCAGGCCGACGCCTACCACGACAGCGAGGTGGAGCTGGCCAAGTCCAACATCCTCCTCCTGGGCCCCACGGGCTGCGGCAAGACCCTGCTGGCCCAGACGCTGGCCCGCATGCTCAACGTGCCGTTCGCCATCGCCGACGCCACAGCCCTCACCGAGGCCGGCTACGTGGGCGAGGACGTTGAGAACATCCTCCTCAAGCTCATTCAGGCCGCCGACTACGACGTCAAGAAGGCCGAGACGGGCATCATCTACATCGACGAGATCGACAAGATCGCCCGCAAGTCGGAGAACCCCTCCATCACCCGTGACGTGTCCGGGGAGGGAGTTCAGCAGGCCTTGCTCAAGATCCTCGAGGGCACCACCGCGTCTGTCCCGCCCCAGGGGGGGCGCAAGCACCCGCACCAGGAGTTCATCCAGATCGACACCACCAACATCCTGTTCATCTGCGGCGGCGCCTTCGCCGGGTTGGACAAGATCGTGGAGAACCGAATCGGGCGCAAGGGCATCGGGTTCCGGGCCGAGATCGCCCGCAGTGACGATCGGGACGAGGGCAAGATCCTGAGCGAAGTGCTTCCCGAGGACCTACTCAAGTTCGGCCTCATCCCCGAGTTCGTGGGCCGCCTGCCGGTGATCGGCACGGTGTCGAGCTTGGAGAAGGACGCTCTGGTGCGGATCCTCGTGGAGCCCAACAACGCCCTCATCAAGCAGTACCGCAAGGTGTTCGACCTGGACAATGTGGAGCTGGAGCTCACCCCCGACGCCTTGGAGGCGGTTGCCGAGCAGGCCCTCCTGCGGGGGACGGGCGCCCGAGGCCTGCGAGCCATCCTGGAGGAGGTCCTCCTCGAGGTCATGTACGACCTTCCCAGCCGCAGCGACATCGGCAAGTGCGTCATCGACCGTTCGGTCGTGCTCGACAAGGTCAACCCCACCCTGGTCCCCCGGACCGGCAAGGAGACACGGCCAAGACGCGCCGCGTCGTGATCGGCTCGGAAGCGGAGCTTCCTCGCCGAGCTTGGTGATCGGCTCCCAACCGGAGGTTGGTCGCCGAGCTTGATCGTGCTCCGGGCTCACGGCTTTGCCGCTCGCTCTCCGCACTGAACGCTTCTCTCGGCAGCCGGTGGGAGCGCCTTCGGCGCTTCGGGCGGCCGCCGGCGATTTCATTGGGGTAGCTTCTTCGGATGACCAAGAAGATCATCAAGTACGCCCTGCTGGGCGGGATTGCCGGTGCTGGCTACGCCGCCTACCAGGGGTACACGCGCGACGAGACCATCGACCAGGTGGCGGCCCGGGCCGCCAGGACCGGTGCCACCGTGGGCGCCGTCGGGGGTGTCATCGGCCTCCTGTTCGGCCTGCGGAGC
>JADDQT010000319.1 GCA_016781225.1 Actinomycetota bacterium | reverse complement strand
CTCTCCACAGGCTCACGTCATTGAGCTATCCGATCGTTCCGGTTGCCCATGGCGTGACGTCGTTGATCTGTCCCCGGTAGCGGGCATAGGTGATGCCCACGGCACCTGGGTCGAACAGCGTCGCCTCGCCCTCGCTCGGCCACCACCCGGGGAGGTAGCGGCGTCGGAGCCACTTCCAGTTGGCACGGGGATGCTTGCGGCGCAGCCAGTTGACGACCCGCGCCCAGGTGTAGGCGCGCAGGTAGCCGAAGGTGGCCTTGGACACTCCGTGTCGGAAGTAGTTGGTCCAGCCCCGCAGCACCGGATTGAGCCGGCGCAGCAGTTCGGAGAGCGGTTCGTTGCGACCTTGGCGGCACAGGGTCTTCACCGTCGCCATGACCTTCCGAAGGGAGGCCTTGGACGGGTAGGTGTAGACGAAGTGCTTGGCCGTGCCTCTCTTGCGGTGCCGCTGGATGCGGAACCCCAAGAACTCGAAGCCCTCGTCGATGTGGGCGATGGTGGTCTTGGTCTCCGACAGGCGGAGGCCTACCGGCACCAAGACCCCTGCCACCTCATCTCGCAGTTGCTCGGCGTCGGCGCTGGTGCCATGGATCAGCACCACGAAGTCGTCCGCATATCGCACCAGGCGATAGTTGGGCAGACCCTGGCTTCGGCGTCGCTTCCGCTCGATGGGTGTAGCCATCTCGTTCTGCCACGCCTCGGCGAAGTGCTGGTCGAGGACCGACAGGGCGATGTTGGCCAGCAGCGGGGACAAGATGCCCCCTTGGGGCGTGCCGGTGTCGGTGTCCCGGTTGATGCCGTCCTCGGAGAGGACGCCAGCTTTGAGGAACGCCTTCACCAGAGCCAGGACACGCTTGTCTCCGATCCGACCTCGCACCCGGTCCATGAGGGCCTTGTGGTCGATCTCGTCGAAGCACGCCGTGATGTCCCCCTCGAGCACCCACTCGTAGCGGACGCTGGTCAGGTGACGGATCTCGGCGATGGCGTCCTGGGCCCGGCGTCCGGGGCGGAAGCCGTGGCTGCACGGCTTGAAGTCCGCCTCGAAGATGGGCTCCAACACCAGCTTCAGGGCCGCTTGCACGACCCGGTCACGGACGGTGGGGATGCCAAGGCGGCGGAGCTTGCCGCCGGTCTTGGGGATCATCCGCTCCCGCACCGGCAGCGGTTCGAACCGTCGAGCTTTGAGATCGTCCCCCAGCCCGGCCAGCAGATCCGCTGCGCCGAAGACGATGGAGCGAGGTGCCACGCCATCGACCCCGGCCGACCTCGCCCCCCGATTGCCCCGAACCCGCTCCCAGGCCAAGACCAAGAAGGCGGGGTCGTAGACGAGGTTGTAGAGGTCGTCGAACCGACGCTTGGGATCGTCGGTTGCCCATTGGTGCAACTTGGTCTGGATCTTCAGTACCCGGGACCAGGCGGCATCGCTGTCCGGCCACGGCTCGCCGATGTTCACCGGCGCCCTCCTGACATTCCAGTCCCGCCGTTGCAAGCCTGCTGCCTCCCTTGGCCATGTGCACGGCTTTCCCGTGCTCGGACTACTACGGAGGCTCCGTCCCATCCCCGAGCCGTTGGCCGACGGCGGGCCTGCCCGCCATCACCCTGGCTGGGCGGTGGGGAGGGCAGCTCGGGGACGGTTCCCACGTTCACCATGTACCGGTCAGCAGGATCGGCGCCCAGCTCTTCCCCTGCAGCATCGCCACACCTACGCCGCAGGCATTCGGTGTGGCCTCCTACCCGGCCTACGTTTCCCGGGATCGGAGTCGCCTCGCCCTGAGTCGGCTTGGCGCGCACTGCTGCCCGGCCCACATCCACCAGGTTGGAGCCGGTTCCACGCTTGAGGGGGTTCGACCACTGGTTCACTCTCGTTACGCCTCTCTGCCTCGCTAGCCGGGCCCGGATCGTCTGGCAGTCCCGACCCGTCCCGTCGTTGTCGGGGCTGCTCCCACCCGACCCTGCACCTCCAAGGTCAGGCTGCCCCCAGCTTCACCGGGCTGCTGCGACAGCCCAGCGGGGCGGGTCTCTCACCCGTCCCCGGATACATGGCGCCTCGTGGCGCACGCGCAG
>JADDQT010000083.1 GCA_016781225.1 Actinomycetota bacterium | reverse complement strand
CTCGCGCAGCGTCGGCGCGATCTGGTAGCTCGCCTCGTAGGCCTCGACCGTAGCGTCGACCTCTCGCTCCGAGACGTTCTCGACGGCCGTGACCAAGTCCGTCAAGCCGTAGCCGTTCACAGTGATGCCGAGCCGGATCTGGGCTTCGACCTTGTCACCCTCGGTGACAGCAACGTCGCGCATGTTGTCCCCGAACCGCGCGACGCGCAATCGGTGTGCTTCGCGCCAGGCGCACGCTGCCCGCGTCCACCAGCCGAGCCGCTCCGCCACGAAGGCGTCCTGCCAGTGCCCCACGACGGTCTTGCGAGCGCGGCTTAGCCGGGTCTCCATGAAGCCGAACTCGCGATCGCCGTGGGCGGCCTGGTTGAGATTCATGAATTCCATGTCGATCTCGCCCCACGGGAGATCGCGGTTGAACTGCGTGTGGAGGTGGAGGAGCGGCTTCTGCAGCGTCTGAAGGCCAGTGATCCACATCCGTGCGGGCGAAAAGGTGTGCATCCACGCGACCACTCCGACACATGCGTCGGCGGCGTTCGCCTCGAGGCACAGGGCGCGGATGCTCTCGGCTGAGGTAAGGATCGGCCGGTACACGACCCGAACGGGAATCGTTGGCGCGCCGTCGAGGTAGACCGCGATCCTCTGCGCGTTCGCAGCCACCTCGCTCAGGGCTTCCTCGCCATAGAGACCTTGGCTACCGGTTGCGAACCAGACTTCGAGGTCGCTGAGCGGCTTCATGCGGCTCCTATCCCGGGCCGGATACACCCACGTAGATCGCAGGCGGTCCGCCGCCCCAGTTGACAGCATACCATTGCAGACATATGATTTCGGAGCTCCAGTTCGTTTGCGTCCCGCGGCACCCTCGCTCCTTGGGCACGAGGCGAGTCCCGGCTGACGGCGTTTGACGGCTGCAGGGTCGGACAGAGGAGTGAGCGACATGCGGACTCGGCGGCGCGTGAACTATCTGGCTTTGAGCGTGACAGCAGCCTTGCTCGTGGGCTCCTGCTTCCCGGGTGGCGGCACGGGAGGTGGCAATAGTGCCGGAGGCGCTGGCGGCGCGTCTGCGAGCGGCGCGCAGGCTGATCCGCGCACTGCCTTCTGCGACAACGAGAAGGCGGATCTGACCGGCAAGGCGGAGATCCAGGGCGATCCCAATCTTACTGGCAAGCTCACGATGTGGAGCTGGTACAACAACGTCCCGAAGGAGATCGTGCCCGAGTTCAAGAAGCTGTACCCCAAAGTCGACTTCGAGTTCGCGGACTTCAACCTGCCAGACACGCACACCAAGCTCGTCACGGCGCTGAACGCCGGAAGTGGTGCGCCTGACTTGGCCCTGGTCGTCGATCGCGAGGCACCGCGGTTTTGGGAGCTCGGGCTCCTTGACCTTCGCACGTGCCTCGAGCCCTACAAGGAGCTGTTCACCGAATCGAAGTGGAACAAGGTCGTGACGCCGGACGGCGGCGTGCAAAGTGTGCCCTGGGACGGCGGCTCCGTGATCATGGTCTATCGCAAGGACGTGTTCGACCGCTTCGGGATCGATGCCGACTCCCTGACGACGTGGGATGCGTACGTTGACGCGGGCAAGAAGATCGTCGAGGCGAGCGACGGCAAAGTACGCATGCTGTTGTCCAACATCAAACAGAACGAGGGTGGGACGCAGAACAGCCTTGTCCGCGATTTCGCCCTTCTGACGCAGCAGAACGGCGGCCAGTGGTTCTCGGAGGATGGATCCGTCGCGATCGACAATCTGCAGGCGCTCGAGGCTCTGCAGCTCCTGAAGCGCTTCCGCGACGAGGGTATTACGCTCAACGACCTCGGTAGTGCCCAGGCTGAGTTCGCGACCCTGAAGCAGGGAACGGTCGCGACATATCCGGTTCCCAATTGGTGGAGCTTCTATCCCAAGGACCAGGCAGCTGAGACGAAGGGCAAGTGGGGCTTCATCCGCCTGCCCGCCTTCAAGGACGGCGGCGCACGCTCTTCGAACTTTGGTGGGTCGAGCGTCGCCATTACTGAGCAGGCAGACGCGCCCGAAGCCGCTTGGGCGTTCCTCAAGTTCTGGCTCCTGCGCGTCCCGGGGAGGATCAAGTCCTACGAGGTCGGCAGCCTTGAGGAGACCGTCTACAAGCCGGCCGCCGAGGACGAGTTCTTCAAGAAGCCCGATCCCTTCTTTGGGAAAGGGTGGAATCAGCTCGTGGCACAGGCCGGCAGCGAAACGCCTCCCTTTACCGAAAGTCCGGAGTATCGCAACGTGGAGATCGAGATCGAGCAGCGGCTCTCCGACTTCCTCACCGGGAAGCTGGATGCGAAGGCACTTCTCGAGCAGGTGACGCAGGCGGCCAAACGGGGCTCATGACAGCGGCACCCGCGACGGCCGCGGCGCCTTCCTCGCGACGCGGCCCGGGCCGCCCCCGGCTTGCACCCTACCTGTTCATCCTTCCGTTCTTCATCGTCTTCGGGACCTTCGGCCTCTACGCGCTCCTGAACAGCTTCGGACTCAGCTTTACCAGCTGGCGGGGCGTCCGCGGTGGCGAGTTCATCGGGCTCGATAACTACCTGAACCTGCTCGGTGACAACTCCTTTCGCCGGGCCCTTTTCAACACAGCGGGCGTATGGCTGCTTACCGTCCCGGTCCTCAGTTTCGGGGGGCTAGCGCTGGCATGGATGCTCCAGTCGAAGCTGGTCCGGTTCAGGGGCGTGTTCCGGGCCGTATTCTTCCTGCCCGTTCTGCCCTCGCTGGTCGTCGTCGGCATCACCTTCCTGCTGCTGCTCGACCCCCAGTACGGCCTACCCAATCTGCTCTTGCGCCAGCTTGGCTTAGCGCCGATCAGCCTCAAGACCGATCCGCTCGTCGCGGTTCCGGTTCTCTCGCTTGTCGTCATCTGGCGCTGGCTCGGGTTCAACATGGTCATCCAGCTGGCGGGGCTCCAGGCACTCTCCGACGAACCGATTGAGTCGGCACGCATCGACGGTGCCTCGGAATGGCAGGTGTTCTGGCGCGTGGTTGTGCCGATGTCGAAACCCGTCTTGCTGTTCTCGTTCATCAACTCCACGATCGGCACGTTCAACCTCTTCGACGAGGCGTACATGCTGTTCGGGACGCAAGGTGGCCCTGGCGAGGCCGGGCTAGTGGTGGGCACCTTCATCTTCCGCGACGCGTTCGAGTTCTTCCGGCTCGGGTATGCGTCGGCAGCGGCGTATGCGGTGGCCGTCCTTGTCTTCATCGCCTCCGTCGTTCAGCTGCGAGTCGCGCGCGATGCGTCGTAGCCCGATCCTCCGACGCGCCACTGCGGGCGGCGTGTCTGGACGCTCCGTGGCTGCTTCCCCTCCTCGGGTCTCGGCCGGGAGGCGTCGGCGTGTACTCGTGCGTGCTGCCGCGCTCAACGGTGCGCTCCTTTTGATTGCGCTAGTCGTCTTCTTCCCGCTCTATTGGCTAGTCATCACGTCACTCTTGCCACGCGAGTCAATCCTGTCCGCTGCGCAGACGCTTATCCCTCACGACGTGACGCTTGAGAACTACCAGGAACTCTTGACGTCCACGGGATTCCTCCGGTCGATGTTGAACAGCGTCCTGGCTGCAACCGCCGTGACCGTCGTCGGCGTCTATCTCAACACTGCTGCTGGGTACGCGTTCGCGAAGTACCAGTTCCGCGGGCGTGACGCGCTGTTCGCGGTAATCCTCGCCACGATGATGATCCCTGCCGTTGTCACGGTGATCCCGAACTTCCTCCTTCTGAGCAGGATAGGCCTCATTGGCTCACTCTTTTCCATTATCCTGCCTCAGATCGCACCGGCGTTCGGGATCTTCTGGATGCGCCAATACATCGGCAGCGCGGTGCCGACGGAGCTACTCGAGTCGGCGCGGATTGACGGCGCGAGCGAGTTCGGCATCTTCCGCCACGTCGTTCTCCCCATCGTCGGCCCGGGCATGGCGGGTCTGGCGATCTGGTTGTTCCTCAACAGCTGGAACGGGCTGCTGCTTCCTCTCGCATACCTACAGACGAACGAGGCGGCCACATATCCCGTCTTTCTCGCCAGCTTGCAGGGCTTCTATATTCGTCCCACCCACCTGCTGATCGCGGCCTCGGTCTTGTCAACGCTGCCTGTGGTAGCCGTCTTCCTGTTCGCGCAGAAGCGGTTCATCGCCGGCATCACGTCCGGAGCCGTCAAGGGCTGAGACGTCCCAGGAGGGGTTCATGAAGGTCGAGCTGCGTCGCGTCCCCGAGCCGGACTTCGGGGCATCAGCCGAGTCGCCATCGGTGCCGGTGGAGGAATACGAGCGTCGCGCCGACCGCCTGTACGAGGCCGTCGATGCCGACTGGGTGCTGGTTTACGGCGACCGGGAACACTCAGCGAACCTGGCGTGGGTGTCCGGACACGACCCACGCTTTGAGGAAGCCGTTCTCGTGTTAGGGGAAGGCGGCCTTCGCGTCCTCGTCGTGGGAAACGAGGGACGACTCTACGCGCCATTAGCGGCGCTGCCGATGGATCTCGCTCTGTGCCAGTCCTTTAGCCTCCTCGGCCAGCCGCGAGACGCGGCACCTCGCCTAGCAAGCGTCCTCCGAGACATTGGACTGGCAACGGGTGACCGCGTCGCGATTGCAGGATGGAAGTACCTCGAGTCTGTGGAGTCGGACTCTCCGGATGTGCCGGCATTCGTCCCTGCGCTCATCGTCGGGGCAGTGCGAACGGTGACAGCTTCGGACCCGAGCGATTGCACCAAGGCTTTGATGGACCCCGTGAACGGACTCCGGGTCCACAACTCCGTCGCGCAGCTCGCCGCATTCGAGTGGGCCGCTGTGCGCGCCTCCCAAGGCGTCCGTCGTATCGTCTGCGGCACGAAGCCTGGGATGACCGAATACGAGGCCGCCGCGAGCCTGGAGTACGAGGGCGATCCGCTCTCGTGCCACGTCATGCTGACCTCGGGCACAGGCCCGATCATCGGCCTCCGAAGCCCGACCAGTCGCCGAATCAACCGAGGCGACGGCGTTTCAACGGCGGTAGGGTACTGGGGAGGCCTCTGCTGCCGTGCCGGACTTGTGACGCCCGACCCGGACGAGGCGTTCGTGAACGCTGTCGTGGCGCCCTACTTTTCAGCGATTGTCGCCTGGTACGGCACCATCGGGATTGGCGTGACCGGCGGTGACATCAACGACGCCGTCATGGCCGAGCTTGCCGCCGCGAACTGGCGGCCACTCCTCAACCCAGGTCACCAGATTTCCTTGGAGGAGTGGATCCATACTCCCGTTTGGGACGGGAGTCGCCAACGGATCGCCTCCTCTATGGCGCTCCAGAGTGACATCATCCCCTATCCGATGCCCCCCGGCTGGACGCTCAACTGCGAGGACACGATCGCCATTGCCGACGAGGGCTTGCGCTCCGAATTCGCCGAGACCTACCCGGATGCGTGGGCTCGGATCACCGCGCGACGAGCCTTCATGCGGGACGAGCTCGGTATTCCGCTTAGCGACGAGGTCCTACCCCTGTCTGCGCTGCCGGCCTATCTACCGCCTTTCTGGCTGGAAGACTCGATAGTATGCGCGGTGGCGCAGTAGTGGCCGACGACCTTCAACCGCGGCACGGGGACCCAGCATCATGGGGACCGTGTATCGACGCTTCTGCTGAAGTGGCCCCCGAAGCGCGCGTCATCCGAGTGGGCGACATTGACGTGACCGCGCTCCTTGACTCGGTGGTTCTGTGCGACGCGCGCCAGTTCTTGCCCCTCTTTGGGCAGGAAATGCTGCTCTCGTACGGTGACGCTGCAGAGGCGCCGCTGGTCCGGCTTCCGACCACGTGTTTCCTTGCCCGGTCCGGCAGTAAGAACATTCTCTTCGACACCGGCATTGGCAACCGTGGCCGTTCGGGAGAAGCGATGGGATATCTCGACCGGCGACTTCGTGAAATACGTGTCGCTCCTGAGGATATCGACCTAGTCGTCAACACGCATATGCACAACGACCACGTGGGGTGGAATACCGTCGATGACGAGCGTGGAACAGCGGTCCCGTTCTTTCCGAGCGCCACGTTCCTCTTTCAGGCCGCCGAGGCCGACCACTGGCTCCGACCAGAACGAATCGATCAGCCAGGGCATCAGCACTTGCGACAGTGCGTCATGGCTCTCGCCGAGGCCGGTAAGGCCAAGTTCTGCAGCGCAGACGAATCAATCGACCGCCAGATCAACTTTGTGTCGACACCGGGTCACACGCCAGGACACGTCGCCATCGGGATCTACTCCGCTGGGGAGCGTGCGATGATCCTGGGCGACGTCACTCACTACCAAGCACAGCTCGACCACCCGGAGTGGTCACCGGTGTGGGACACGGATCCGAAGCAATCCGCCGCTACCAGGCAAAGGATGTTCGAGGAACTGTCGAGCAGCGGCTCCGTCGTAGCGGCGGGACACTGGCCGTACCCGGGATTTGGACGGATCCTCCAAGTCGAGCACACACGCATATTTCAGGCGGTCTAGGGAGGGGCGACGCCAAAGCACGCTTGATGGAGACCGGGTAGACGACTCGCGGGACACAACGACTCTCGTGACCGAGCGTCAACGGGCACGACAGGGCTTCGCGATGCCGACGCGGCGCCGTAAGAGCGGTCGACGCCCTGTGCGGACACTCAAGGACGAGTCTGTCGGCACGACTTCGTGTGGCCTGCGACCGAGCCATGAAGTCTGCGCGAGTGCGTGGGCTCGTCCGATCACTTTCGGGCGACGGATCGCAGCGACTGGTCGTCTGGTCACTGTCGCGCTCAGAGCAGGCCATGAAGGCGGCCTATGGACCGCGTGGGACTGCATGGGACACGAAGGAGACTGACTGGTGACGGAACGGGACAAGCACCAGTTCGCGGGACTAACAGAAGAAGAGCAACCGGCCTTGGGCGATCCCGCGGACTGGGAGCCCGCCCGCAGGTTGCGTCGCGGGCGGAAGTCGGACGATGCGTAGTTCTCGCTGCGCATCGACCAGATCCAGGTCGAAGCGCTGCGCGCTGTGGCCGAGCAGCGCGGGCTGACCTTCTCCGAGGTGGTACGAGAGGCGATCGCTCGGTACGTCGACGCCGGTGGACGACCGGGCGTGACCAACGTGCAGATCACCGGCCTTCTTCGGTCGGTCCAAGGCGTACCGACTTCGCCGCCGTCCAATCGTAGTGGTGGCGTAAACCAGTTCCGAGACCCGAAGGAACGCTACCGCAGCCGTGCCACAGTTACACGCTAGCGAGTACAAGCTAGCGAGCAAGAGCGCCCAACGCGCCGACGATGCGCGAGCTGGCCGCGTCGGTTAGGCTCGCCGTGACGGAACCGCGCGACGCGATCAAAGAGCGGCTGATTGTGCCGATTTCGTTGTGCCACGAGGGTGGCCGCAGCGCTGGGAGCCAGAGACTTAAGAGTCAGCTGCTCTACCATTGAGCTGGCGGCCCATCGAGGGTCAAGTCCCGGGAGTTGGTGTAACAGGACGTCGTCCTCGCGCCTCCAGCTTCAGCTCGCCATCAGCAGTGCCGGTCCCACCTCCTCTCGCTCGACGGCCGCATCGATGAGCGCCATCGTCTCCGGTCGGAAGTAGCGGCGCCCGTCCTGCCACTCGTCGTCCTGTTCGGCGAGGACCATGCCCACGAGTCGGATCACCGACGCCCGGCTGGGGAAGATCCCGACGACCGCGGTCCGGCGTTTGATCTCCTTGTTCAGCCGCTCGAGGGGGTTCGTGGAGCGGATCTGACGGCGATGCGTGTCGGGGAACGTGAAGTGGGCGAGCAGGTCGGGCTCGGCGTCGGCGAGCAGGTCGGCGACGCCCGGGAAGCGCGGCCGGAGGTCCTCGACGACCCGCCCCAGCTGCTCGTGCGCCGACGCCTCGTCGGGCTGCTCGAAGACCGATCGGATGGCCGATGCGACCATGCTCCGCGCGGAGCGCGGCACGAATGCTGAGGGGACCATGA
>JADDQT010000318.1 GCA_016781225.1 Actinomycetota bacterium | reverse complement strand
AGCGAGCACGATGACGGCGAGTGAGCCCATCGCCATCCGGCGCCGACGGCGTCGAGAGTTCTGGCCACGACGCCCGCTCGTCATGTTCGTCAGCCCGGCGAGAGCGGGCGTCCGACGATCAACTGGAGATGTCAACCCCATCTGGCCCCAGGGTGATGGTTTGATCTGGCCCCACCTTGGTGCGCGTGGCAGTGGCGCCGGCCGGCGTTGGTGACGCTGGGTGGCCGGCGTGGCGGCGGGTTCATGCTCTTGTTGTTGTGCTGGCGGCTCCGATCTGAGGTGCGTCCTCGGCGGCCGAGAGGGTGGGCGCGGTGTAGACGACCCGGAGGGCGGCGGCGATCCGCTTGCGGTCTTTGTAGGAGCAGTAGCGGATCGAGGCCCGGACCAGGTGCACCACGCAGGTCTGGGCCAGCGCCTGGGGCCAGGTCGCCTCGATGGCGTCGGGCAGGCCCTTGAGGCCGTCACAGCACACGAAGATGACGTCGGCCACGCCCCGGTTGCGGATCTCGGTGAGCACGGCCAGCCAGAACTTGGCGCCCTCGCCGCCATCGCCCAGCCACACCCCCAGGATGTGCTTGGAAGCCGTCCACGTCGACCCCAATGGCCACATAGGCGGGCCGGTTGACCACCGTGCCCGAGGTGCGGACCTTGACGACCAGGGCGTCGATGTACACGATTGGGTAGCAGGCGTCCAACGGCCGGTTCTGCCACTGAGGTAGGCTCCAAATACCCGGAGCACCCGCTGATCCGCCCAGCGGCACCGTTCTCCAAGGCGATCCAGCCTGTGTCTCCGAAGCGAAGGACCGTGTCTCTCTCCTGGCGACGCTCACCCTCGTGACCTTGGTGGGTTCGTGCGCTGCATGGCTGCTTGCCGGAGACCCGACGCGACGTGGGTGGGTGCGATCGGATCCTGATCGTGACTTGACCGTTTTTCCCGCACAGGGTGGTCAAGGGGTTCACAACCAGTGAGATCTGCGCCCCGATATCCGGCGTCGGTCACGGCGTCGAAGTCCGGGTCGGCGGTATGGGAAGCCATTTCGTCAACCCGGGGCTGATCTTCGACGCGGTTGAGCGACCAAGCCGAAAGCTTTCCGGCAGTCATGACGCGCTGGTCCTGGTGGGTTCGCCGTGCGAATAGTCGCTCCTGGTAGCAGCGGCGGGAGGTCCGGGCTAGGCTGCAGCCCGCCCGACGGGAACACCGGTGTGAATCCGGGGCTGTCCCGCAACTGTGACCGGGGAGCGACCCTCCAGCGATGCCACGGCCTCTTGGGGCTGGAAGGCGGAGGCAAGCGACGAGCCGGGAGCCAGGACACCGGCGGGCGGAGCAGGTCCACGAGGATGGAGGTCGAAATGACTGCAACTGCTGTTCCCATACGCGAAACACGGCCGATTCGTGTCCCGGTCCCGGCGTGGGTTGGCGTGGTGCTGGCTACTGCCATCATCTACTTGATGCTGCAGGAGAACGGTGCCGTGCTGGCGCAGTCGTGGGAGACGTTGCACGAGTTCTTCCACGACGGCCGCCACGTGCTCGGCGTGCCCTGCCACTGAGGAGGACGTCGTGGAGCTGACGTATGCCGCTGTGGTGAAGCGCGCCCTGATCGCCGGTCTCGTCGCCGGGGTGGCCGTGGCTGTCTACCTGCTCGTGGTGGCGGAGCCCACCGTCGACAGGGCGATCGCCTTGGAGGAGGCGGCGGCGAGCGGTAACCACGAGGCCGAAGAGCCTCTGTTCACCCGGGTCCAGCAGGTCGTTGGGGGCATGCTCGCCGGCACCATCTTCGCCGGCCTGGTTGCGGTCGTGTTCGGCACCGTGTACGCGTCGGTCCGGCACCGGCTTGGCGTCCGCTCCGAGTTTCATCGAGTTGTGTTGCTCGCGGCCGTAGGTTTCGCCACTACGGCTCTCTTGCCCTCCCTGAAGTACCCGGCGAATCCGCCGGCCGTCGGAGACCCGGACACCGTCAACCAACGCACGCTGCAATACCTGGCTCTGGTGGCCTTCGCCATCACCGCAGCGGTGCTGGTGGCCAAGGTGTCAGGATGGCTGCGCCGTCGCGTTGACGACTCCACCCGCCTCGTCGTGCTGGGAGCGTCAGTCGTCCTGGTATACGGCGGGGCACTCGTGCTGTTCCCGGCGTCACCGGATTCGATCGACCCATCAGTGCCGGCGGAACTCATTTGGCGCTTCCGGCTCCAGTCACTCGGAAGCCTCGCCCTGCTGTGGACCGCGCTCGGCTTCGGTCTCGGGTGGTTGCTTGAGCGAGCGACCTCGACCGAGAGAGCCGGTGGCGTTGAGGGTACTGCTGCTGTGCGGACGTGATCGGACGTCGCAGCTCGCCCGCGTCGACTATCTGAACCTACGTCAGGGCTGTAAAGCTGGCGGCGGTACGGTGGGGCAGCTCGCCTTCTCGTCATGTGCGCGACCTCCTCTAACCACCGCTCGGTGACTCCGATCCCAGGAGTGCCACTG
>JADDQT010000008.1:2660-20412 GCA_016781225.1 Actinomycetota bacterium | reverse complement strand
CCGCCGCTGCGCTCACCAACCTCCTGCGGGCCCGCGGAGTGGTCGTGACCGGCGGTCCCACGGAAGGAGCGGCGCCCCCCGGGGCAGGCGTGGTCGCCCGCGTGTCTTCACCTCCGGTGCGAGAGGTGGTGGGAGCGATGCTGCGCCACAGTGACAACCTGGCGGCAGAGCTCATGCTGAAGGAACTCGGTCACCGCTTCGCCGGCGACGGAAGCACGGCTGGTGGCATGAAGGTCCTTCGCGACACGCTGGGCTCGACGGGGCTTCCGGTTGCCGACCTCTCGGCCGTGGACGGCTCGGGTCTCGATCGCAGCGATCAGGCCAGCTGCAACCTCCTGCTGAGCGCCGTGGAGGCAGGCGGCCCCTCGGGGCCCGTGGCGGCGGGGTTCCCGGTGGCAGGCCGCAGCGGGACGCTGGCCCAGCGCTTCTCCGCCACCAACCCGGCGACGGGGCGCCTGCGGGCCAAGACCGGCTCCCTGGACAACGTGACAGGCCTCACGGGGTACGTGGACCCGGCCGACGGCGGCCAGGCCCTCTCCTTCGCCCTGCTGGCCAACGACATCCCCAACGACGGGGTGGGCCGGGCGCTGCAGGAGCAGTTGGGCGCCGTGCTGGCTCGCTACCCGCAGGGGCCTTCGCCCGCGGCGCTGGCCTCTTGACGCGGCCACAGGTGGGCACGAGCCGGACGCCGCTGCTTGCGCCTCCCCGCCCAGGCGGTTAAGCAGACTCGCCAGATGCAACAGCCGCGCCTCACCGCCAGCAAGAAGAACAAGCCGGTGTCCACCCTCGTCGGCGAGCTCTGGCAGCTGTTCGTGGACTACCTGAAGCAGGAGACCATCGTCCCGGTGAAGGACCTGGGCCGGTTCCTGGCCAAAGGCCTTGCCGGTTCCCTCCTCCTGAGCATCGGGCTGGTGCTGCTGCTGCTGGCCGGGCTGCGGGCACTGCAGACCGAGACCGGCTCTGCGCTGGACGGCAACTGGTCGTTCGTCCCCTACCTGATCGTCCTCGTCCTGGCGGCGGTCATCGCCGGGCTGGCCGCCCGTGCGATCGGCAGCCACAAGCGGCGGGCAGGGAGAAAGGGCTCGATGAGCCGATGAGCGACGCGAAGGGCCCCATCACCCGAGCCGACATCGAGTCCAAGCTGAGGGAGATCAAGGACGACGTCGAAACCACCACGGGCGCGGCCAAGCCCTATCTGGCGGCGGCGGTGACGGTGGCCGCGGTGGTAGTGGTGGGCTTGGCCTACGTCCTCGGCCGACGCAAAGGGACCAAGACGAGCACGGTTGTCGAGGTCCGCCGTGTCTAGGCGCTCCAAAGGCAAGGGAAAGGGAAAGGGAAAGGGAAAGGCCAAGGGCAAGGGCGACGGCAGGGCATTCCGCCTCCTGTCCCGGCTCGGCATCTCCCGGGGGCTGATGGGCGGCAGCCGGGCCTGGACGATCGTCGCCGTCTTCACCATCGCCGTCCGGCTCCTCAAGAGGGTCTTCGGAGGCACGCCCAACACCGTCTACAGCGAGACGCTCAGCCCGGGCGACTGCCTAATCATCTCCCACGACCGGGAGGCACGGGTCGTCAAGGCGCCGTCGTAGCCTCCTCGGGCCGCGGCCAGAATGGGACAGTGAACGTACCGTCGGCGGCAACGTCCGATGACATCCCCCGCACCGTCGTGAGCGGCCCCTTCGCCCCCGGCGAGCGAGTGCTCCTGATCGACCGCAAGGGCCGCCGCTACCTGGTGACCCTTGCGACGGGGGCTGAGTTCCACACCCACAACGGCAGGCTCGCCCACGATGACCTGATTGGCCAGGAGGAGGGCGCCAGCGTCCGTTCCACGTCGGGAAGCCGGTTCTCGGCCGTTCGGCCGACGCTTGCCGACTTCGTGCTCAGCATGCCCAGAGGGGCGCAGGTGATCTATCCCAAGGACCTCGGTCCCATCCTCGTGTTGGCCGATGTGTTCGCGGGAGCGCGGGTCCTCGAGGCCGGAGTCGGCTCGGGCGCCTTGTCCATGGCACTGCTGAGGGCCGGGGCCGACGTCGTCGGCTACGAGCTGCGGCCCGACTTCGCCGACCGGGCCAGGCGCAACGTGAGTGCCTTCCTGGGGAACGACTGCATGTGCCGGTACCGGGTTGAGCATCGGGACGTCTACGAGGGGATCGAGGAGACCGGCTTCGACCGGGTGGTGCTCGATCTGCCTGAGCCCTGGAGGGTGGTCGACCACGCAGCCGCTGCCTTGCGTCCCGGCGGCATCTTCGTGGCCTACGTACCCAGCATCATGCAGGTCGCCCAGCTGCGGGAGGCGTTGGCGGCCAGCTCGTTCGGTATGGCCGAGACCATGGAGGTCCTGGTGCGAACGTGGCACGTCGATGGACATGCCGTGCGGCCCGACCACCGGATGGTCGCCCACACCGGATTCCTGACCTCGGCTCGACTCATGGCCGACGTCGAGCCTGCTGTCGCCGAGCCACACGCCGCCCCCGACTCAAGCTCATGAACCTCCTCGACCTGGTGATCGTCGTCGCCGTGGCCGTGGTGGGCTTCGGTGCCTACCGTCTCGGCTTCCTGGCCCGAGCCCTCTCGTGGTTGGGGCTGGCCTTGGGGATCTTCCTGGCGGCACTCTTCCTGCCGACGGCGGTGTCGTTCTTCGGCGGCGACTCCGGCACCAAGCTGCTCGTCGCCGTTGCCGTCCTCGTCGGCGGGGCCTTCCTGGGCCAGGGGATCGGCCTGTTGCTCGGTGCTTCTCTGCGACGTTTCGTACCCAAGGGACCACTGCGCACGGTGGACAGCGTCGTGGGGGCGGGGGTGGGCGTCCTGGGCGTCCTGACCTCCGTTTGGCTGCTGCTCCCCTCGCTGGCCGTGGTCCCCGGCACGACCGCCAACCAGACGCACAACTCGGCCATCGCCCGGGCCATCGACGCCTGGCTGCCCTCGCCCCCGAACACCTTGCAGTCGCTCAGGCGTCTGGTAGGTGAGTCGGGCTTCCCCCGCGTCTTCGAGACGCTGCGGCCGGCTCCCCGGACGGGACCACCACCGGCCGCCAGTGGCCTGTCACCGGCTCTGCTGGCGAGGGTGTCGGCCTCGACGGTGAAGGTCACCGGGGTCGCCTGCCAACGGGTCCAGGACGGCAGCGGCTTCGCCGTCGAGACCGACACCATCATCACCAACGCCCACGTCGTTGCCGGTGAGCGCGCCGGGCGGACTCAGGTCATACGACCCGACGGCCGCCGCCTGCCGGCCTCGGTGGTGGTCTTCGACGCCGACCGGGACCTGGCCGTCCTCAGGGTGGCGGGGCTGGGCCAGCAACCCATAGGGATCGGGACAGGGTCGGTCGGCTCCCAAGGGGCGGTCCTCGGCCATCCGGGTGGCCAGGAGCAGCTGCGGGCCGCGCCCGCGGCTGTGCGCCAGCGGATAAACGCCGTGGGACGGGACCTCTACGACTCCCGTTCGACCAGGCGCGACGTGTTCGTGCTGGCCGCCAGCCTTCGTCCCGGCGACTCGGGGGGCGCCCTGGTGAACACCTCGGGCAGCGTGATGGGCGTGGCCTTCGCCATCGCCCCCGACCGCCCGGGCACTTCCTATGCGGTCACGGACAAGGAGCTACGGGCAGTTCTCTCGGTGCCCCGGTCCCGCCCGGTGCCTACGGGGCCCTGTCTGCGCGAGTGAGGGTTAGCTATCGAGGGTCCGGGGGATTGCGCTCTCAGCGAGAGACGGACCTCAATCGACCTCGATGAAGATGCATTCGCCGGGGCACTCCTCGGCGGACTCGATGGTGCCGTCCTCCATGCCGGCGGGCACCTTGGCCAGCCCCTCGGGGCCGCCCGGGTCGCTGAAGACCTTGTCGCCTTCCTTGACGTAGGCGAGGCCGTCGTCGAGCAACGTGAACACCGACGGCGCGATCTCCTCGCACAAGCCGTCGCCGGTACAGAGATCCTGATCGATCCAGACCTTCATTCCACTCGCCTCTCCTGAAGGGGGACACGACACCGTACCCACCGTCCAACGCTCAGTCAATATACCCGGCCTCGGCGGGGGAAACTCATCTCGGGTCGACCGAGCGGATGGCAGGGACGTGTATGGTCGAACCGACCCGTCCGTGAGGGCGAGAGGAGGTGGTCCCGAATCGCTGACTCCGAGGAAAGAAGGCGGTTTCCCCCCGGTCCGGGTGAGGCGGCTCGCGGTCGTGAGCACGTCAAGGCCCTCGAGGAGGAGATCCTCCACCTGCGCCGTCGCCTGCAGGAAGCGCCGCGGCGGGTGCGCGTCCTGGAGGAGAAGCTGCTCGAGGCCAAGGGCCAGCTGGCCCAGGCCGTATCCCAGAACGAGAAGCTCACCTACACCCTCCGGGAGGCGCGCGAGCACATCGCCGCCCTTCGGGACGAGGTCGAGAAGCTCACCCAGCCGCCCTCTGCCTACGGCACCTTCCTCGGCATCAACGAGGACGGCACGGCCGACGTGTTCTCCGCCGGTCGCAAGATGCGCGTGGCCCTGCATCCCGGCCTCGAGGACGAGGAGCTCCGCCGGGGCCAGGAGGTCGTCCTCAACGAGTCGCTCAACGTCGTCCTGGCCCGTGAGCAGGAGATCGCCGGCGAGGTGGTCTCCCTCAAGGAGGTGCTGGAGGACGGCCGGCGAGCGCTGATCGTGGGCCGTGCCGACGAGGAGCGGGCGGCGGAGCTCTCCGACGCGCTGGTGGGGGAGCGCCTCCGAGCCGGTGACAGCATGCTCATGGACCCCCGCACCGGCCTGCTCCTCGAGCGCCTGCCAAGGCCAGAGGTCGAGGAGCTGGTGCTCGAGGAGGTGCCCGACATCTCCTACGAGGACGTGGGCGGCCTGGACGACCAGATCGAGGCCATCACCGACGCCGTCGAGCTGCCCTTCGTTCACCGTAAGCTCTTCGTCGAGCACGAGCTGCCCGCGCCGAAGGGGATACTTCTCTACGGACCGCCCGGCTGCGGCAAGACGCTGATCGCCAAGGCGGTTGCCAACTCGCTGGCCAAGAAGGTGGCCGAGGTGACGGCTGACGCCAGGACCCGCAGCTACTTCCTCAACATCAAGGGGCCGGAGCTGCTCAACAAGTACGTGGGGGAGACCGAGCGCCAGATCCGCCTGGTGTTCCAGCGGGCACGGGAGAAGTCCGAGGAGGGCGTTCCCGTCATCGTGTTCTTCGACGAGATGGACTCCCTCTTCCGGACCCGGGGCAGCGGCATCTCCTCGGACATGGAGTCCACCGTGGTGCCACAGCTCCTGGCGGAGATCGACGGTGTGGAGGCGCTCAAGAACGTCATCGTCATCGGTGCCTCCAACCGCGAGGACCTCATCGACCCGGCCATCCTGCGGCCCGGTCGCCTCGACGTGAAGATCAAGATCGAGCGGCCCGACGAGGCGGCAGCGGGCCAGATCTTCGCCAGGTACCTCACGGCCGACCTGCCACTCGACGCAGGCGAGGTCGAGTCCCTGGGGGGTGGGGACCGGCACAAGGCGGTAAGGGTGATGATCGAGCGCACCGTCGAGGAGATGTACCGCGACAACGAGGAGAACCGGTTCATCGAGGTCACCTACCAGAACGGTGACAAGGAGGTCATGTACTTCAAGGACTTCGCGTCGGGCGCCATGATCGAGAACATCGTGCGCCGTGCGAAGAAGCTGTCCATCAAGCGCCAGATCGCCAAGGACGGCAAGGGCATCCGCCTCGAGGACCTCCTGGTCTCGATCCGCCAGGAGTACAAGGAACACGAGGACCTTCCCAATTCCACCAACCCGGACGACTGGGCCAAGATCTCGGGCAAGAAGGGCGAGCGCATCGTCTTCCTCCGGGTCCTCCAGTCCGAGGGCACGGGCGAACCCACAGGGGGACGGGCCATAGAGCGGGTGGGGACGGGCCAGTACCTGTGACGTCGCCACCGGAGAGGAGCACCATCGAGCTCCTCTCCAGTGGTCAGCCCGCCGGTTTCGAGCGGGGCGAGATCACCTTCATCGGTGCGGCGACCGTCCTGCTGCGCTACGCCGGATTCACGATCCTGACCGATCCCAACTTCCTCCATGCCGGCGATCACGCCTATCTCGGCCTGGGGCTTCGCTCCAAGCGCCTCACCTCCCCGGCGATGCGGATCGCAGACCTGCCGGCCCTCGACTTCGTCGTGCTGTCCCATCACCACGGCGACCATTTCGACCGGGTGGCGGCCGAGGAGCTGGACAAGGACCTCCCCATCATCACCGAGTCCCACGCTGCCAGGAAACTGCGCAGCCAGGGCTTCCGCTCGCCGGTCGCGCTCGAGACCTGGCAGAGCCAGGACGTCGTCCGGAGCCAGGCACGGGTCCGGGTGACGGCAATGCCGGGTAAGCACGCGCCGCAACCTCTCGGCTCTCTAATCCCGCCCGTGATGGGGTCCCTGCTCGAGTTCCACGACGGAAGTGACCTCAGGTTCCGCCTCTACATCACGGGTGACACCCTGCTGCACGAGCGGCTGCACGAGATTCCCCGCCGTTACCCCGACATCGACCTGTGCCTCATCCACCTGGGCGGCACCAGGGTGGCGGGCATCCTTCTCACCATGGATGCGGACCAGGGTGTGGCCGCCCTTCGGCTGGTGAGGCCTCGCTCTGCGATGCCGATCCACTACGACGACTACCCCGTCTTCAAGTCCCCGCTCGAGGACTTCAAGCGGGCTGCGGCCTCCGCCAACCTGGACACGAAGATCCACTACGTCGGCCGCGGCGACACCCACTGCTTCGAGCTGGGCCGCTGACGCAAGAGGGCACGGCCCCAGGTCAGGTTCGGTCGTGCCGTCGTTCGACAGGGCTGCACTAGGGTCGATTCGTGGCCATCCCGAAGGTCTGTGGAATCGAGACGGAGTACGGCATCGTTCTTCGTGGCACCGGAGACTCCAATCCCATCGCCGCATCTTCGGTGCTCATCAACGCCTACGTGAGCGATCTGCAGCGCAGGGTCGGCTGGGACTTCGAGGACGAGTCCCCGGGCAACGACGCTCGGGGTTTCGCCCGTGAGGGGTCCATGCCCCCGGAGGTGGAGACCCATCTGGTCAACGCCGTGCTCACCAACGGCGCTCGTTACTACGTGGACCACGCCCACCCCGAGTTCTCCACTCCCGAGTGCGCGGACCCCCTGCAGTGCGTCCTCTACGACAAAGCCGGGGAGCGCATCCTGACTCGGTCGATGGAAGCGGCGGCCAGGGTCCTGCCGGCCGGACAGGACATCGTCGTCTACAAGAACAACTCGGATCGCAAGGGAAACTCCTACGGCTGCCACGAGAACTACCTCATGGACCGCCAAGCACCTTTCCCCCGCATCGTCCACCACGCCATGCCTCACCTCATCACCCGCCAGATCTACACGGGTGCGGGAAAGGTGGGCACCGAGACCGCTCAGCCCGGCGGCAAGGAGGTCTCCTTCCAGCTCACGCAGCGAGCCGACTTCTTCGAGGAGGAGGTGGGCCTGGAGACGACGCTGAAGCGGCCCATCGTGAACACCAGGGACGAGCCCCATGCGGACGCGCAGAAGTACCGCCGCCTCCATGTGATCGTGGGCGACGCCAACCTGGCCGAGGTCTCCACCTTCTTGAAGGTGGGCGTCACCGTCGTCGTGCTGTGCATGATCGAGGACGACTGGTTCGGAGACAAGGACTTCACCTTCGCCTCACCGGTTCAGGCCCTCCGGCGCATCTCCTGTGACCCCGGCCTCAGCGAGGCCCTGCCGCTCGCCGACGGGACCACCGCCACAGCCCTCGACATCCAGTGGGAGTACCTGGACCTCGCTCGCAAGTACGCGGAGGAGCGTGGCCTGGGCGGAGTGGGGGAGGAGGTGGGGGAGGAGGTGCTACGCCGTTGGGAAGAGGTGTTGAGCGGCCTGGAGACCGATCCCATGTCCCTCGCCGACCAGCTCGACTGGGTGGCGAAGTACCGCTTGATCGACGGGTACCGCCAGCGTCACGACCTGTCGTGGTCCGATCCCAAGCTGGCGGCGATGGACCTGCAGTACCACGACGTGCGCCCGAGTCGGTCGTTGTTCGCCCGCCTCCCGATGCAGCGGATGGTCACTGAGGAGTCGGTGACCGAGGCCATCACCGAGCCGCCCCCGGATACCCGGGCCTACTTCCGAGGCCGATGCCTGCAGCGCTGGGCGTCGTGCATCTCGGCGGCGAACTGGGACTCGTTGGTGTTCGACCTGGGCACCGATCCCTTGCGCCGCGTCCCGATGATGGAGCCGCTCAGGGGGACGGCTGCCATGGTCGATAGCTTGTTGGAGCGATGCTCGGAGCCAGCCGAGCTGTTAGAGCTCCTGGGTTCTTAGTCTTAGGAGGAACATGGCCGAGAGAGAGCAAAAGAAGAAGTCGGCACCGGCTCGGAGGGCCGAAGAGGTTGAGGACGTCACGCCTGTGAGCTCCGAGCAGGGCGAGAAGATCAAGGCCGAATTAGACGAATTGTTAGACGAAATCGACGACGTCCTAGAAGAGAATGCCGAGGATTTCGTTCGCTCGTACGTTCAGAAGGGCGGCCAGTAGCTACGTACTAATTGAGCTACGTTGCGGCGTCTAATTGCTTGACTCGCGAACGCACGTTCGGATAGAATTGTCCTATGAAACGGTGTAAGAAGTGCGGGGAGTGGAAGCCGACAGACCAGTTCTACCGGGCTGCAGGTATGCGAGATGGCTATCGCAGCGAGTGCAAGGCCTGCGGTCTGGCGGCAAAGGCGGCTCGTCATCGGGCGAACCCGGGACCAGCCAGAGAGCGAGCCAGGCGTTGGCAGCAGGAGAACCCGGAGAGGTACAACGCCAACCAGCGGCGCAGGCGGGCGCTACCAGAGGTCAAGCGCCGGGAGCGGGCAGCGCACCTCATGCGTAGGTTCGGCATCACGATCGAGCAGTACGAGGAGATGTTGGCCAATCAAGAAGGCGGCTGTGCCATATGCGGTCGGAAACCGAGCAAGATCTCCCTGCATATCGACCATGATCATGAGACGGGTCGCATTCGCGGGTGTCTATGTTTCCGGTGCAATAACGCGCTCGGCGATTTCGCCGACAATGGTGATTGGCTGGTGGCGGCCGCCAACTACCTGGGCCCGGCGCCAAAGGACCCCGCGCTGCTGCAGAGGCTGGAAGGGCTGAAGCAGGCGGCTGGCTCCAGTTACCCTCAAGGTGTGCTCTGGCGGTAATGCTCCGTGCAGACCCCCGCCCGTTTAGCGGGAGAGGACAAGGGTCTGCGCCCAGGACGCCGCCGGAGCCCTCTCGGGTCAGCAACTAACGTTCCGCGCGCCATGACGCTTCCTATGTTCCCGACCAGCGACGACCCGGGCCCGAGCTTCACCCATCTCCTGCGCCGGCTGCAGGGCGAGCCCCCTACTTTCGAGGTCGACGAGGCTCTGGTGGTGCATGGCACCACCATCGCGGCCATCCGCTACGACGACGGCGTGGTGATGGTGGGCGACCGCCGGGCCACGGCCGGCTCCACCATCGCCCACCGCAACATGGACAAGGTGTACCCGGCCGACCGCCACTCGGGTGTGGCCATCGCCGGCGCCGCCGGGCAGGCCATGGAGGTGGTGAAGCTATTCCAGCTCCAGCTGGAGCACTACGAGAAGGTCGAAGGCTCGGCACTCAGCCTCGAGGGCAAGGCCAACCAGCTGGCGCAGATGATCCGCCAGAACATGCCGCTGGCCATGCAGGGCCTGGCCGTCCTTCCCATCTTCGGGGGTTACGACCTCCGGCGGGGGACGGGCCGGATCTTCGCCTACGACCTGACCGGTGGGCGCTACGAGGAGACCGACTACCACGCCGACGGCTCAGGGGGCCGGGACGCACGCACCACCGTCAAGCTCGGCTACAGAGACGACATGGAACGGGAGGCCTGCATCGAGCTGGCGATCCAGAGCCTCTACGAGGCGGCCGAGGAGGACTCCGCCACGGGTGGGCCCGATCCGGTCCGGGGCATCTACCCGGTCATCGCGACCATCACCAGCGACGGTTTCGAGAAGCTGGCCGACCAGGATGTGGCCGAGCGCTTCGAGGCGCTGATCCAGCGCCGCATGGCCGATGGAGGAGGGCGAAGCCGGTGAGTGAGCCGCAGGCGAGCGAACAAGTTGGTACGGCGTTCGCGCTCACGGCCATCATCCGAAGGGTGATGGCCAAGTGAGTATGCCCTTCTACGTCGCTCCCGAGCAGATGATGAAGGACAAGGCCGACTATGCCCGCAAGGGCATCGCCCGGGGTCGGTCGCTCATGGGCGTGGTGTACGCCGGGGGCATCCTCCTGGCGGCGGAGAACCCCTCGAGGACCCTGCACAAGGTGAGCGAGATCTACGATCGTATCGCCTTCGCCGGGGCGGGGAAGTACAGCGAGTACGACCAGCTACGCGTGGCGGGGGTGCGCCACGCCGACACCAAGGGCTACGCCTACAGCAGGGAGGACGTGGATGCTCGATCCCTCGCCAACGCCTACGCCCAGCTCATAGGCCAGGTCTTCACCCACGACGTCAAGCCCTTGGAGGTGGAGATCCTCGTTGCCGAGGTCGGACCCGGGGAGGAGAGCTCCCGGGAGGCGGCCGGCGGCGACCAGCTCTACCACATCCTCTACGACGGCACCGTGGTCGACGAGGACCACCTGAGCGTGCTCGGGGGTGAGTCGGAGGGCATTCAGCAAAGGATGGAGTCGGCCTACGTCGAGGGGTGGTCCCTGGCCGACGCACTGAAGGGTGCCGTGGCCGCGCTCGCCGGCGAGGACCGCACCATCGAGCCCAGCGACCTCGAGGTGGCCGTGCTGGAGCGGGAGAGCGGGCGCCGCTCCTTCCGACGGATCAAGGACCAGGAGCTCGTCAGCCTGCTCGACTGAGCGTGAGCAACAACACCGAGGTGAGGACCAGGAGGGCGAGCGCCAACCTGGCGTGGGCCCCGAGGAACGGCTGCAGCGCGGCCCCGCCGGCACCGGCCCCATCCCCACCGCCATCGTCGCCACCCGCCCTCGACTGGTCCTCGTCGGCGCTGAGCAGCGCCCTGGCCAGCTGCACGTCGTCCTCGTCCACGTACAGGTGAACCTCTCCGGGGAGGGGGTACGGGCCGCCGAGCGGCGGGCGCACCTCGGTGAAGATGCCGTCGGATCCGAGCCGGGCGGTGATCACCCGAGCGTGGAACTCGTGCTGCACGCAGACCAAGTGCACCATGCGGGTCACGCCCAGAACGGTACCGTGGGACCGATGGAGCGGCGCATCTTCGGTCTCGAGAACGAATACGGGGTCACCTGCACCCTCCGAGGCCAGCGCCGCCTGAGTCCCGACGAGGTGGCGCGCTACCTGTTTCGCCGAGTGGTCAGCTGGGGCCGGAGCAGCAACGTCTTCCTGGAGAACGGCGCCCGGCTCTACCTCGACGTGGGGAGCCATCCGGAGTACGCCACCCCCGAGTGCGACTCGATCTACGACCTCGTGGTCCACGACAAGGCCGGGGAGCGCATCCTCGAGCACCTGCTCGTCAGCGCCGAGCAGCGCCTGAGGGAGGAGGGCATCCGAGGGGTCATCTACCTGTTCAAGAACAACACCGACTCGGCCGGCAACTCCTACGGCTGCCACGAGAACTACCTGACCAGCAGGCGAGACGACTTCGGCCACTACGCCGAGGTGCTGATTCCGTTCTTCGTCTCCCGCCAGATCTACGCCGGGGCGGGCAAGGTGCTGCAGACGGCGCGCGGCGCCATGTACTGCATCAGCCAACGAGCAGAGCACATCTGGGAAGGGGTGAGCAGCGCCACCACTCGCAGCCGGCCCATCATCAACACTCGCGACGAGCCCCACGCCGATGCGGAGCGATTTCGCCGCCTGCACGTGATCGTCGGGGACTCCAACATGAGTGAGTACGCCACCTTCCTCAAGGTCGGCGCCACCAGCATCCTGCTGCGGATGCTCGAGGACCCCAAGGTGGTCCTCCGGGACATGACCCTCGAGAACCCGATCAAGGCCATCCGGGAGATCAGCCACGACCCCACGTGCAAGCGTCGGGTCCGGCTGGCCAACGGCCGGGAGGCGAGCGCCCTGGACATCCAGGCCGAGTACCTGGCGCGGGCCCAGCGCTACCACGCGCAGAAGGGTCTGAGCCCCCTCGAGGAGCAGGCGCTGATGATGTGGGAGCACTGCCTCACCGGGCTGGAGAAGGACCCGCTCTCCCTCGACCGCGAGTGCGACTGGGTGATCAAGCACCGCCTGATCGAGGGCTACCGGCAGCGGGAGGACGTGGCCCTCACCCACCCCTCCGTCTCACTGCTGGATCTGCAATATCACGACGTGTCCCAGAAGCGGGGACTCTTCTACCTCATGCAGGGAAAGGGCATGGTGGAGCGGGTCTGCACCGACGAGGCCGTCGAGACGGCGGTGGAGCAACCGCCGCAGACCACGCGGGCCCGGCTGCGGGGCGAATTCATACGCCGGGCCAAGGAGAAGCGCAAGGACTACACGGTGGACTGGGTGCACCTGAAGGTCAACGAGCAGCCGCAGAAGACGGTGCTGTGCAAGGACCCGTTCAGGGCCCGTGACGAGCGCGTCGAAAAGCTCATCGCCTCGCTCTAGCGCGGAGGCGCGGCCTGCCTAGCTTCTCTACGCACCTCGTCAGCGCCCTCCTCTCCCAGAGGGAGGGGCTGCAGCGCGTCGAGCTGGACTCGGGCCGAAGGGCCTATGTGCTCACCGGCCTCATCGGGAAGGTGGCGGTGGGGGACAGGGTGGTGGTGAACACCACGGCGGTGGATCTGGAGCTGGGGTCGGGAGGTTGGGACGTCGTCCACTGGAACCTGGAGCGCGACGGTTGGTCCCAGCCGGGACCGGGTCACGTGATGAAGCTGCGTTACACGAGCCTGCAGGCCGACACCGGTGCGGCCGAGGAGCGCGTCGGGTCCCAAGGCGGCGAGGCGCTCGACTCCATGCCTGTCGTCGCCTGCTCACTGCACAGCCAGGTGGCCTGTGTGGCCGCAGCCTTCAAGGACGCCGCACCGGACCGCAGACTGGCCTACGTCATGACCGACGGTGGCTCCCTTCCCCTGGCCCTATCGGACCTCGTTGCCGGGCTCGTCGCCACCGGATTGGTGGATACGACCATCACCGCCGGTCAGGCCTTCGGCGGTGAGCACGAGGCGGTCAACGTGCTGTCCGCACTGCACGTGGCCAAGGGAGGCGGGCGCGCCGATGCCGTCGTGGTCGGCACCGGACCCGGCGTCGTGGGCACGAGGACCAAGTACGGAACCAGTGCGCTGGAGGTGGCGTGGGTCATCGACCTGGCGGGCAGGGGCGGTGGCCGCCCCGTCTTCGCCCTGCGCTACTCCGAGGCGGACCGCAGGACGCGCCACCAGGGCGTGAGCCACCACTCGCTGACCGCCTTGGAGCAGGCCCACGAAGCCGCGCTGGTGCCCGTCCCCCGTGATCATGGGCACCCCCCGGTGTTCGGTCACGACGTCGTCGAGGTCGACGTGCCCGACGTCCCCGCTCTGCTCGAGGACCACGGGTTGAGCGTGACCTCCATGGGCAGGGGCCCGTCGGAGGACCCGCTCTTCTACTCCTATGCCGGCGCGGCTGGGATTGCCGCGGCGTCGATAACCTCACTCCTGTGACCCGCCTGGAGCGGCTGATCAACCTGGTGGCGGCCCTGCTGGAGACCGACCGTCCCATTCCCAGGGCCGAGCTCCAGCAGCGCGTCCCCGGCTACGAGGGATCCGACCAGTCCGTCCGGCGTGCCTTCGAGCGGGACAAGGACTCGCTCCGGAGCATGGGCGTGCCGATTGCCGTCGAACCGCTCGATCCCGCCCATCCCGAGCTGGGGGAGGGCTACCGGATCAGGCGAGAGCAGTACGAGCTGGCTGATCCCGGTCTGGAGACCGACGAGCTGGCTGCCCTGCACCTCGCCGCCTCGGCCGTGCGGCTCGAGGGTGCGGGCGGACAGGAGGCGCTCTGGAAGCTGGGAGGCACCCCCGGGGACCAGGGACCGGACAGTCCGCTGGCGGCTCTCCCGGGCGGCGAGCACCTGCCCACTTTGTTCGCCGCCATGAGTGAGCGGCGGACGGTGCGGTTCACCTACCGGGGCGCCGAGCGGGCGGTGGACCCCTACTGGCTGACCTTCGCCAACGGCCGCTGGTACCTGGGGGGGAACGACCACCTCCGCCAGGAGGAGCGCCGGTTCCGCCTGGACCGGATCGAGACCCCCCCGGCGGTGGGGGAGGCCGGAGCCTTCGAGCGGCCGGCGGTGGCCAGGCGGCCCTCGCCCCAGCCCTGGCGCCTTGGGGACGAGGAAGAGGTGGAGGCGCTGTTGCTGGTCGACGCCCACCAGGCCGACTGGGCGGTGGCCCAGGTGGGAGAGGCGTCGGTGCGCGCGTCCAGAGCCGACGGCTCGGTCGTCCTGGCTCTCCCCGTGTCCAACCGCGAGGCCTTCCGGTCGTTTGCCTTGGGCTTCCTCGACCATGCCGAGGTCCTCGGCCCTCCGGCGCTTCGCCGCGAAGTCCTCGACTGGCTGGAGTCGGTGCCGGGATTGGAGCATGAGACGGTGACGGCATGAGTCGAAGGAGGGCCGGCGCCGAGGAGAGCCTTCGCCGCCTCCTGGCCCTCGTGCCGTGGGTGGCCGGGCGCGACGGGCCTCGCATCGAGGAGGTCTGCGCTCGGTTCGGTTGCTCCGAGGCCGAGCTGATCGAAGACCTCGAGCTCCTCTTCATGTGCGGCCTCTACCCCTTCACGCCCGACACCTTGATCGAGGTGACCATGGAGGAGGACCGGGTCTGGATCCGCTACGCCAACTTCTTCTCCAAGCCACTGCGCCTCACGCCCGCAGAGGGGCTCTCCCTGCTGGCCGCGGGGACCACGGTGCTCTCTCTGCCCGGAACCGATCCGGACGGACCACTCGGTCGTGGCTTGGCCAAGCTGGCCGCCGCCCTCGGCGTGAACCCGGACGAGGCGGTAGGCGTGGAGCTGGGCCACGCCCCGCCCGAGGTGCTGGCTACTCTGCGGCGGGCGGCCGCCGAGCACAACCAGGTGGAGATCGACTACTACTCCTACGGTCGGGACGGCTGGGCTCGGCGCATCATCGATCCGCACCGCGTGTTCAACGCCACGGGACAGTGGTACGTCGACGCCTGGTGCCACCATGCTGTAGCCGAGCGCGTCTTCCGGATCGATCGGATGCGCGACGTCGCCCTTCTGGATGCCAAGTTCGATCCCCGGCCGATCAATGGCACCACTCGTACGTACTCGCCCCGGCCTCACGACCCCGTGGTGGTCCTGGAGGTCGACGCCCACTCTCTGTGGGTCGCCGAGCAGTATCCGCACGAAGGCGTGGAGGAGGTCGGCTCTGGGCGGTGGCGGGTACGCCTGCGCGTGAGCGAGCGGGCGTGGCTCGAGCGCCTGTTGCTCAGGTTGGGTCCGCGCGCCAGGGTGGTGGACGGTGACGCCTCCGTCGGCCCGGCGGCAGCCGAGCGTGTGTTGGCCCGCTACGGCGTTAGCGTGAAGTCCTCATGAGACCGGACGGACCTACGCCGGACGCACCGACGGCGGACCTGCCGGCTGTGGACGTTCCCGCGGTGAACGAAGTGGTAGTCGAGGAGCCGTCGGCCGAAGAGCAGGGAGTCGGCGAAGAGCCGGTCGTCACTGAAGAAGCTCTTGTCGACCAAGCCACTCTGGACGAGCCGGTCGAAGAGCCGGTAGCCAAGCAGGGCGTCGCTCGAGGGGCTGTCGGGTGGGTCGTCGAGTGGGGCGTGATCCTGGGTGTGGCGCTGATCGCCGCCGTGGTGATCCGCCAGTTCCTGCTCCAGGCGTTCTACATCCCGTCGGGGTCCATGGAGCACACCCTCGAGATCCGTGATCGGGTCCTCGTAAACAAGCTGAGCTACCGGCTGCACGACGTGAACAGGGGAGACATCATCGTGTTCGAGCGTCCCGCCGAGGAGGGCAGCCAGAGCAAGGACCTGATCAAGCGGGTGGTGGGCCTGTCGGGGGAGACGGTGGAGGGTCGTGACGGTGCCGTGTTCGTGAACGGCCAGCGCCTGAAGGAGCCCTACCTCGCCCCGGGAGTGACGTCGAGCTCCTTCCCGGCCCAGCGCGTGCCCCCGGGCCACGTGTGGATGATGGGTGACAACAGGTCCAACTCGAGGGACAGCAGGGTCTTCGGTGCCGTGCCCGAGTCCAAGGTGGTGGGACGAGCCTTCATCCGGGTCTTCCCGATCAAGTCCATCGGCCTCCTGTGATGGAGCGGCGGGCCACCGCCGCCATCATCGCTTCCACGTGGTCGGAGTAGACGGCGTCGATGCCGCTGGCGAGGATCGAGTCCAGCACCCGCTCGTGCTGGCAGTCCCAGCCGAGGCAGTAGCGCCCGAAGCGGTGGAAGAGGGTGGTGAGGCCACCGGACCAGTCGGTGTAGTGAAGGTTCACCGCGTCGACGCCCGCGTCGGCCAGGGCGGCAGCACGCCGCTCGGGGCCCTCCTTGATCCGGCGCAGGCGCGTGGAGTCCACCAGGCGGAGGTCGTCGCAGAGGGCTCGCCACTGCGCCACCTGTCGCCAGTCCGGGTGGCAGAGCCACAACCGGCCCGGTGCCTCGACGAACCGGCGGGCCACCGACACCACCGGTTCGGCCGCCGCCGGGTCCTTGACGTCCAGGGACAGCTCGAAGCTGCTCCCGCACTCCCCGTACAGGCGTTCCAGGGTCGGGATGTGGGCAGGGAGCTCCCCGAGGGGAACCTCGGCGATGGCGCGGCGCCGCAGGCGGGCCCTCACGAAGCCGTCGTGGTCGAGCACCGGCTCCCCGTCGGCGGTGATCCACACGTCGCTCTCCAGACCGGTGGCACCCAGCTCCAGAGCGAGGCGGAATGCCTCCAGCGTGTTCTGGGGCGCGTCACCACTTGCGCCCCGGTGTGCGAAGCCGATGGGCGGATTGACCAGAGAAGGGTGGGAAGCGCTCAAGTTTCCGGGCCGATGGTGCCGATGCTATTGGGGACGAAGGGAGGCGCTGTGGCGTGGATCAAGGCAAGCTGTTCGACATGTGGAGACGTGGAGCTGGGCATCGGTGAGGTGAAGCTCATGATGTGTGCATCGACGAGCGAGGCCTCGTACGTCTTCCAGTGCCCGACGTGCGAGCTGATCGTCTCCAAGGCGGCCGAGGAGAACGTGGTCGACGTGCTGGTGGCCTCGGGAGTGCGTCTCTCGGTGTGGCATCTCCCCGCCGAGCTCGACGAGCAGCACTACGGGTCCCCGATCGGCTACGACGAGCTGCTCGAGTTCCATTTCCAGCTCCGTGACGACGCCTGGGTGGAGGAGCTCGCCGCCATGGCCAGCGCCAAGGAGCCCTTCCGAAGGGATCTCGAGCCCGCCGGTCCTTACGACCAACCATGATCCGCAGCGCCCGCTCGTGATCTGGCTGCTGCCGCTGGTGGTTGTCGTCGGGGGCCTCGTTCCCGTGGTCTTCGCCGCCATGTCCGCCGCCGCAGAGGCTCGCAGCCTGGTGTGGGAGGTCCGCAAGCTGGGGACGCTTCGTCCCGCTCTGGTGGGAATCCACAGCGCCGGGCGGACCCTGGGAGCTTCCGTGCGCAGCGCGTCCCTTCGGAATGGGAGCCGGACCTAGACTTTCCCTGTGGGAAGCATCGGCCCTCTGGAGATCCTCATCGTCTTGGTCGTGGCTCTACTCGTGCTCGGCCCGCAGAAGCTTCCCGATGCCGCTCGCTCCGTGGGACGGGCCATAGGCGAGGTCCGCCGGTACACGACCGGCTTCCAGAACGAGATGCGCGACGCTTTCGCCGACCCCGCACCGTCC
>JADDQT010000008.1:0-2653 GCA_016781225.1 Actinomycetota bacterium | reverse complement strand
CCCCTCCGGCCACGGCCGCCGAGACCCCCGTCCCCGACGGCGAGGCCCCCCTCCCAGCCGGCGGCGCTCCGTCTCCGACCGTGGAGTCCGATCCGGGCGCCACTCCGTCAGAGCACACAGGGTCAGAGCAGGCCGTTCGCGAGTCCATCGACGTGGTCCCGGCTGGGGAGCGAGAAACGGTGAGGGACGAAGTCTCCCCGATCACCGACAACGGCGACACTCCGTCCGCGTAGGGAACCGTCATCGCTCTCAATCTCGTGAAGCGGGGCGCTCGGCGCCGTACCCCGTCCGGCGCGGCCATGTCGCTCGTCGACCACCTGACGGAGCTCCGGAGGCGGCTCCTCATCTCGATCGTGGCGGTGGCGGCGGGCGCCGTGGTGGCCTTCGCCGCCTACAACCAGATCCTCGACTTCCTGATCGGTCCCTACTGCGAGCTTCCCCAGCCTCCGCGGCCCCCCGGACCGTGCAGCCTGTTCATCACCGATCCCCTGGAGGGTTTCGCCACCCGGCTCAAGGTGGCCACCTACGCCGGGCTCTTCCTGGCCTCACCGGTGGTTCTCTACCAGCTGTGGCGCTTCATCACCCCGGGCCTGAACCCCAACGAGAAGCGCTATGCCGTCCCCTTCGTGGTGTCGTCGATCGCCCTCTTCTGCCTGGGCGTCCTCATCGCCAAGATCACCTTCCCGAGGGCGCTCGACTTCCTCGTCGGCGTCGGTGGCCCGGACATCACCGCCATCTTCAGCCCCTCGAAGTACCTGCGCCTGATCACCTTGATGGTCGTGGCCTTCGGCGTGGCCTTCGAGTTCCCAGTGCTCCTGGTGTTCCTGCAGCTGGCGGGAGTTCTCTCCAGCCGGCGCCTGGCGTCTTGGCGGAGGGCGGCCGTCGTCGTGATCTTCGTGGTGGCGGCGGTCATAACCCCGAGCCAGGACCCTTACTCGCTACTGGCCATGGCCGGTCCCATGTACGTGTTCTATGAAGGATCCATTCTCATCGGACGGCTGCTCAAGCGCTGAGGCGCCCGGCGCGGCGGCGAGCACCGAACGGAGCGAGCCATTGAGCGAACACAGCCGTACCAGGGACCGGTTTCTCTCGGCGCTCGGCTTCGAGCCCGACGGCTTCCAGGTCCGCGCCTTCGACGCCCTCGATGCCGGACGCTCGGTGCTGGTGGCCGCCCCGACGGGATCGGGCAAGACGGTGGTGGCCGAGTACGCCATAACCAAGGCGCTCGACGCCGGCCGCAAGGCCTTCTACACCACGCCGCTGAAGGCACTGTCCAATCAGAAGTACGCCGATCTGGTGCGGGCCCATGGCACCGGACGGGTGGGCCTGCTGACGGGCGACAACAGCGTCAACGCCGACGCGCCCGTCGTCGTGATGACCACCGAGGTCCTCCGCAACATGATCTACGCCGGCTCTCCGGCCCTCGAAGGCCTGCGCTACGTCGTTCTGGACGAGGTGCACTACCTCCAGAACCCCTACCGGGGAGCGGTTTGGGAAGAGGTCATCGTCCACACCGCACCCGAGGTGGACCTGGTGTGTCTCTCGGCCACCGTCTCCAACGCCGAGGAGGTGGCCAGCTGGATCCAGACCGTGCGGGGCGCCACCACGGCGGTGATCGAGGAACGCCGCCCGGTCGAGCTCCGCCACCTGTACCTGGTGGGGGACCGGGCCACGGACGAGCTGCGGCTACTGCCGACGTTCGTGGACGGCCGGCCCAATCCCAAGGCGGAGGCCCTCGACGGCCGTTCGGCCCGCAACTCGCGGGATAGGGGGCGGCCCCGGGGTGGGCGGCTCTACGCACCGCGCCGCGCCGAGGTGGCCGAGCTCCTCGGCGGCCAGTCGATGCTGCCCGCCATCTACTTCATCTTCAGCCGGGCGGCATGCGACGACGCCGTGCGCCAGTGCGTCTCCTCGGGACTGCGGCTGACCACACCGGAGGAGCGCAGCCAGATCCGCGCCGTCGCCGAGGCCAAGGTCGAGGCCCTGTCCGACGACGACCTGGCCGTGCTCGACTACGGCCACTGGCTCACCGGCCTGGAGGCCGGGGTGGCGGCTCACCACGCCGGGATGGTCCCGCCCTTCAAGGAGGCGGTGGAGGCGTGCTTCAACGCCGCTCTGGTGAAGGTGGTGTTCGCCACCGAGACCCTCTCGCTCGGGATAAACATGCCGGCTCGCTCGGTGGTGATCGAGAAGCTCACCAAGTTCACGGGGGAGCGCCACGAGCCACTCAGCCCCGGTGACTACACCCAGCTGACCGGCCGGGCCGGACGGCGGGGCATCGACGACCTGGGCTTCGCCTGCGTGCTGTGGTCGCCCTTCGTCCCCTTCGACCAGGTCGCCGGCCTGGCTTCGAGGCGTACCTATGCCCTCACTTCGTCGTTCCGGCCCACCTACAACATGGCCGCCAACCTCGTCCGCCGCTACGCCCCCGACGTTGCTCACCACCTGCTCAACCTGTCCTTCGCCCAGTTCCAGGCCGACGCCGACGTGGTGCGCCTGGAGGCCGAGCTCGAGCGCAGCAACCAGACCCTGCGCAGCGCCGAGGCCGGAGCCAGGTGCGAGCTGGGTGACGTGGAGGAGTACCGCGCCCTGCTGCGGACCAGTCCGACGCCGTCGCCCGAGCGGGCGGTGGTCGAGGCCCTGGGGCGCCTCC
>JADDQT010000317.1 GCA_016781225.1 Actinomycetota bacterium | reverse complement strand
GTGAAGCCGCGCTAGTCGTGGTCTCCAGCGGCGGAGCTCGGAGCGTGGCCCCGCGAGATGACTGAAGGAGGTTGACCGTGACCACGGTGACGACCCCCGGGGACGAATGCCGTGTCCAGTTCGACTTCGAGGTGGACTTCTCGAATGGCGGCGGCCTCCAGGGCCAGGACTTCCGGCTCGACATCGAGAGCCAAGACATCACCGACGAGGAGCTCGCCGCCCACGTCGTCCGCGACCTCAGGCTCTTGATGGTGGCAGAGGTCCGGATCCTCAACAAGCGGATCATCCACGAGCGGCACAAGCGGGCAGCAACGAGTGCGACGGACCAGACCAGTGCGGTGGACGGGCGGACGCGCATCGACCTGAGTCACACGGTCGAGGACGGCATGGTCACCTACCCCGGCCCGCCGCTGTCGTACCGGCTCCCCCGCGCCGTCCGCTCAACCCGACGGCACCGGGGTGACCGGTGACGGACAGCGGCAATCAGGCACCAGACGGGAGGGGGTTTACCGGCATCGCACGGTTGCCGCTAGGTGTGGGTCGGCCGCACTCGAGCTAGAGGAACGAGAGGAGCTGCCCCGAGGGCGAGCCGGACGTCCTCGTCGAGCGGTGACGGGTGAAGTGCCGACCGCAGACGGAAAGGAACAGTGCGGTCGGCTCGCTAGCGACATGCGACCCGCGAGGTGGAGGATCGCCACTGAGCTGCATCTCTCGACATCACACGGGACGTCCGGCGACGAGCACACGCTTCCGGACTCGTAGTCCGCATATGAGGCGGGGCGGCCGCGGCGCCGGAGACCGCCGCCGTAGGCGGCGGGATTGGAGTGCCCGGTTCCGTCCGTCCTCCGCGCCAGCGCCGCAACGGGAGTTGATTACGTGCTTCGCGCGGAGTCGTACACGGTATGCACCAACCATGCTTTCTCTGTCACACATCCGGCGCGCGGTGGCTGGACCCAGTCGATCCTACTTCCCTTGAGCGGAACCTCGCCGCCGGCAAAGAATGCGACGCTGCCGGGTCTCAGCCGCACCCCACTGACCGACACTACCAACGGATCAGGATTCCAAGCGGTACCCGGCAGCGGCCAAGCCGCCAGAAAACGCGAGCCCGCTTGGTTCTCTATGTATATGCACTCGCCGTCAGCGACGAGTCGCCCTTCCAGGAGCGCTCCGTCGCTCCCTCTGCTCGCACGGTAAAGAACCAAGCTGCCGCTCGCGTTCGAGCTTGGGTCGAGCTGCCCCTGGCAAGTAGCGAGCATCGCGACGAGCGCTACTAAGAGAGCAGCGGAATCGCGTCTTGTGCTCAATTCGTCAAGAGCGCAACGTCGAGACCATCGATGTAATCGATCGCCATGTAGAAGGCAAAGTCGCATCCTGCAGCATCAGTGCCAGTCGACGCCTGACCCTTGTAGATTCCCAACGCGTGCGTTCCGAAAAACCACGGCCCGCCGCTGTCTCCAGGAAAGCACTTGAGATTTGGTCCGCTGACCTTCATCCACACCGGATAGCACTCGTCGACTCCCGGGCAAGCGCCCTCGTACGACGGGACGTATGTCTTCGAAACGAGCTCCCCGCAGCTATAGTTGGTCGCCTTCCCGCGATGGCACACAAAGTCGCCGACAGACTGGCTGGCGCGTGAGATGCCGAAGCTCACCGTCCGGTAGGAGTCTCCGTCGTAGAACTGAGGGTACTCATAATGCGAGGTGGTATGCCACTGGACATCGCGGCGGTCGCCGTGCCTCGCGGCGATGAAGGTCACCGGGTAAGTCAAGTCCAAGGTCTGGTAGTAGGTCTGAGCGTCGTCGCAGTGGGCGGCCGTCAGGACGCCCACTTGACCAGCGGAGTGCTGGGCTGTGAAGCCAGCCGTGCAGCTCGTCAGCCAGTGTCCTCCGTATGTGTGGCCGTCTTCAGCGGCAGCGTCGTCAACAGTAATCCGGACGGGCGCCAATTGCCTGCTCTAAGTCGACGACGGCAGTGCGGTCCGGGGGAACGGCGGCCGGCGGCAGAGAAAGCAAACGCCGCCACGACATTCGCCATCGCTCGCCGTCCGGCGTCGTGTACGCGCTGAGGTCGAGCGCCGCGAGCGCCCACCCCTCCCTCGTGAATCTGTCCAATGAGCGCCGCGGAGTTGAGCATCGAGCGCGAGAGCCGATGGAGCTTCGAGACGACGAGCAGTACGGCGGCCAGCGTTACAGCGCCGACGATGACGAGGGTCTCGTCCGCCAAGTGCTCGGCCGAGTCGCGGTCGGCTCGAGACATGAGCAAGGTGGGTCGAGCAGGAGGAGCGGCGCCAGTTGCCGACCGACCAGGTTCGGCGCGGACCGGCGGCGCCGCGACCACCACCAGTTAGCTCTGCTGGTCGGTCAGGCGGTAATCGCGCCAGAACGGGCGGAGGATTTGCAAGCTCGCGCCCGGTCCGCTGACCCGTACGCTGATCCCTACCTCCC
>JADDQT010000082.1 GCA_016781225.1 Actinomycetota bacterium | reverse complement strand
GGCAGCCGTCAGCCCGGCGTCGCTGGCCTCTCCGCAGGCGCTCGAGCAGCGGCTGACCGACCTGCGTTTCGACGTCACCCCCGACGGCGTGATGGACGACAACACCCGCCAGGCCCTGATCGCCTTCCAGAAGCTGAGTGGGCTGCCCACGACGGGCAAGTCCGACCCCGCCGTGGTCAACGGCCTGGCGTCCGCCACGCTGCCTGCGCCTCTGAAGCCGGATGGGGGCCCCACCAGGGTGGAGATCGACCTCGGCCGCCAGGTCCTGTTCCTCTACGTCAACGGCACTCTGAACAAGGTCCTGCCCGTCTCCAGCGGCACGGGCAAGCGCTACTGCGACGAGGGCAAGTGCGGCATCGCCACCACCCCGAAGGGAACGTTCCGCATCGAGCGGCGCATCAACGGCTGGCGCAAGAGCGACTTGGGGCGGCTGTACAACCCCTTGTACTTCACCGGCGGCATCGCCATTCACGGCTTCCCCTCGGTCCCGCCCACCCCCGCCTCCCACGGCTGCGTCCGCATCCCCATGGGCTCGGCCGACACCTTCCCCAAGCTCGTGGCCGACGGCACCCCGGTGTTCGTGATTTGACCGAGCTCGAGCGCCGGCGCCGACGGCGAGGAGGCCGGCGCGGAGCCGCCGTCCTCGTGGCCACCGCGGTGGCCTCGCTGGGAGCATGCGGCGGCGGCAAGGAGGACCCTGGCGGGGGCCACGCCACCCTGCAGTTCTCCGGCGCCATCGCAGGCACCCTCGACGACGACCTGGAGGTCACCTGCTACCTACCGGCGGAGAGGGGGGACAGCTTCCAGGTCCGCATGGACAGCGACAAGGGCAAGGAGGTCGGCGGCAGGGAGCTCACGTCGTTCGACTTCGTCGTGCCCGACTACAGCGGGCCCCGGGCCTACGACCTGGGCACCGACCTCAAGAACCGCAAGTTCGACGGTGAGGGTCTGTTCCTCTTGTTCAAGGACATCGAGAACGCCCCGTTCATCTGGGGCGACGAGCAGGGGTCGAGCGGCATGATCGCCGTCGACGCGTCCGAGCGGTCGGGACGCATCTCGCTGCGCGGGTGGGAGAACGGCGACAAGATGCGCGTCGACGTGGACGGCACCTTCCGCTGCGGCGACAGGAAGGAAAAGACCGAGTCCTCCTGAGGTATCGAGCTGACCGCCTGCTTTCAGGGGATGTACAGGCCCATGAAGGTGAGGGTGGCGTAGATCGTCATCAGGCCACCCGAAATCGCCAGCACCACCCGGTGCGCGCGGTCGCTCGTCGCCAGTGTTGCCGCGGCCAGGATGACGGGGAAGCAGGCGAACCCGTAGCGCTCGAGTGATCCGAGCCGCTCCGTGCTCAACGCCACCACCAGCGTGGCCACCGCGAAGGCGCCGTAAGAGGGCGGCCACCGCCGACAGACCACCACGACCAGAGCGATCAGCAGCAGGGCCCAAGGCAGGTGGGGCACGTTCTTGGTGGCGAAGCCGCCCGTGACCAGCTCTCCGGCGGTCTTCACCAGCGTGACGAGCGGGTTGGCGAAACCACCCCGGAACTCGGGCGTCTGCTGCGACGTATAGGGCAGCAGGGGGTCACCGAAGCGCACGCCTACCCAGGCCAGGTAGGTGAGGCAGCCCGCGACGGGGGCTCCCACCGGAAGGAGGGCAGCCAGTCGCCGGCGCAGCGGGCCCCGGCGAAGCTGCGGGAGGACCTCGACGGCGGCCGGGATCGACAACAGCACGCCAAGGGGCCGGGCCAGGCCCGACAGGTAACCGCCGACGGCCGCCCATCCCCAGTGCCGCCGGCGCAGGGCCACGAAGGTCACGACGGCCAGGAGGATGGCCAGGGACTCGGTGTAGCCCATGACCAGCACGAACGACGGCGGCGCCAACGCCAGCATCCACACCGCCCGGCGGGCCAGGCGCTCGTCGCCCCGCTCCTGGAGCACCAGGCGGTGCAGGCCCGCTCCGGCCAGAAGGGCGAACAGGTTGGCCAACAGGACCAGGGAGAGGCCCACGTTGGAGAACAGCAGTACGGACAGCCCCCTGCCGAGGGTGGGAAACAGCGGGAAGTAGCGCAGGCCCGGACGAGGCAGCGCGGCATAGCCCTGCTCGGCGATGTCGCGGAACCAGTCGCCGTCCCAAGCCAAGAGCCCCTCACGCACGCGCCGAGCGGCGGACTCGAGCGGCCGGTACCTGCTCTGCAGCGGGTGGGACGCGGCCAGGGCGGCCAGTACCAACACCCGGGCGGTGAGCCAGGACGGAACCGCCGCCACGACGTCGTGGACGAACGGCCGTCCGGGGCCGTGGTCCGAACCAGAGGGACCGGAGGTTCGCCTGTGCCCAAGGTGCTGCGACTGGGAGGAGCGCCACCGCTCGAGGCGGGTGCTCACCCGATCGACCCGGGCCTTAGGGAGATGCGGGGGAAGACGCGGCGCCGGCTTTGTCCTCCACCTCTCGCTCCTCGTGGTAGGCAGCCTCCACGTTCACCGTCCAGGTGTCGTGATTTGCGCCGAAGATGTTCTCCACCGAGAGCATGGCGGTGTACATCGAGTGGTCCTGGTTGTTGTACTTGTGCATCCCGTTGCGCCCCACGGGATACACGTTGGGAGCGTTGGCCTCTAGCCACTGGCGCATGACCTTGAGGTTGTCCTTGTATGTGGCGTCGTACATGGGGTACGCCTTCGGCATACGTACCACGTAGCCGGCCTCCACCTTCGAGGGGTCCGCCAGCAGTCCGAGTTGCACGAGCTCCCTCTTGCCCTGCTCCACCAGAGCGTCGTCGGGCATGGACCACACTTCGTCTCCCTCGAAGACGAAGAACTCGAGCCCCAGGCAGGTGCGACCTTCCTTCACCAGGTAGGGCGACCAGGCACCGAAGTTCTGGATGCGCCCCACCTTCACCTCGGGCGAGTGGATGTAGATCCAGTTGTCAGGGAAGCCGGCCTCTTCGGGCACGACCAGGGCGACGGTGAGGAAATCCCGATAGCTGAGCCCGTCGGCCGCGGCGAGGACCTCGGGCGGCGGAGGTGGGTCCATGACCCGGAGAAGGTCGCGGAAGGGCATGGAGGAGATCACGTGAGTGGCCGGGTAGCGGCTGGGCACCCCGTCGGCGTCGGCCGTGACCGCCACGGCCCTGCCTCCCTCGTGGTGCACCGCCGTGACCGGGGCCCCGAAGACCACCTTGCAGCCGGCCGCCGTCACAAGCTCCGTCGCTCGCTCCCACATCATTCCCGGGCCGTACTTCGGGTAGCGGAACTCCTCGATGAGGCTCGTGATCTCCTTCTGGTTGCGCTTGGGCATGACCGCGTTCATCACGGCCTTGAACAGCGACAGGTTCTTGATGCGTTGGGCGGCCCAGTCGGCCTGGATGGTCGTGGCCGGGACACCCCACAGCTTCTCGGTGTAGGTCTTGAAGAAGATCCGATAGAGGCGGGCCCCGAACTTGGCGGTCACCCAACCCTCGAAGTTGGTCTGGTCCTTCGGTGGCCGGATACGGGCCCATGCGTAGGAGGCCATGCACAGGACGGCCTCCAGCAGGCCCAGCCCCTTGAGGGCGTTCATCGCCTTGAGGGGGTAGTCGAAGAACTTGTTGTTGTAGTAGATGCGCGACATCCGCGGACGGAGCAGGAAGTCGTCCTCACCCAGGATCTCCATCCAGAGGTCCTCCACCGGCTTCACCTTGGTGAAGAAGCGATGCCCGCCGATGTCGAAGCGCCAACCGTCGCGCTCGGCGGTACGGCTGATCCCGCCCACGACGGTGTCGGCCTCCAGGATGGTGGCGACGCTGCCCCGTTTGGTGAGCTGATAGGCGGCCGTCAGCCCGGCCGGGCCGGCACCGATGATGACGACTTCGGGGGCCTGAGAGGGGGGGTTCGGGTCAGGCATGGGATCGCGGAGATCGGACACGGTCACCTCGGTGAGCTCGGAGTGGGAATCACGAGTGGTTCCCGGGGCCCGCTGGATGTTATCCAACCGGGCCGGAATCGGACGAGACCCGGATGCTCCAAGTACCGCAGCTGCACCCGGACCAGCCTGCTGGCCTGCGGCCGCGCCACCTCCAAGGCCTCGATGATGGCCTCGCACTTGGCGTCGAATGTGCGGTAGCCGGGGGACCACACCATCCAGACGTCGTTGGGCCCCGCCCGTTCGAGCACCATCTCGGCGAACAGGCGCGCCTCGGCGTCACGGTTGGTCTCCTCGTAGTCGACCCACTCGACGCGCTCGGGGCGGAGGCCGCGGGGGAACGTCATCTGCACGAACTGGTCGGGCACGTACCGGCTCACGGACGGCCCGAGCTGGTCGGGACAGTAGGCCACCACGTCACCCGGCGAACCCCGCTCCTTGATGGCCGTGGACACCTGCCGAGCGGTCGTGCGGCGGTGCAGCGACGTGCTGGCGCCGGTCCAGAGCCCGAGCACGGCGATAACGGCGAGCACCCACCGGCGGACCTTGGGGTCGGCCAGCGCATCGGTGCCCACCGCGGCCAGGAGGATGAAGGGGGGTACGGCCATTGCGGCATAGCGGGCGGCGAAGGCCGCTCCGGTGAGGATCCCGACGACGACACCGATGAGCACAGGGCCCACCGCCGCCAGCGCCAGGGCTCGCCCGCGTGGTCGGGTGCGCACGTCCACCTCCAGGTGGCGTCCGTCGAGGGGACGGGCGAAGAGGCCGAGGCAGGCCAGCCCGACGAGGAACAGCGCAGAGATGGACGCAAAGGCCCCTCTGCCGCCGCCGAACTCCTGGATGACGTCGACGACGGCCTCGAACGAAGGTCTCCGCGCCCAGGGCGTGCCCGTGTGGCGCAACTGAAAGAGGAATGACGGCAGCCAGGGCATGAAGAGAAGGAAGCCGGCGGCCATGGCGCCAAGCGCGCGCCGGGCCGGAACCGGGTGGGCTCCCCTCAGAGCGCGGTGAGCGAGAAGGAGGCCCACCACCACCAGCAGGTACATGGTCCAGTAGTGGCTGAGCAGGAACAGAGCCGTGACGAGGGCCACGGCGGCCAGGCTCGTCTTCGAGTCCGGTCGCTCGAGGGCCCGGCACAGCGCCAGGTAGCCGAGAACACATTCCAGCATGACGAGGGAGTACATGCGGGCCTCGGTGGCGAAGCGGATGGCGAAGGGAGAGGCCGCGAGGAGGACGACCGCCGCCCATGCCGTGGTCCGGTTGCCGGCCCGCCGGCCGGCGAACCACATGGGGACCAGCGTTGCAACGGACAGGGCGCCGGAGAGCGCCCGCACAGCCCCGTCGCCGGTTCCGAAGAGCCGCATCCATCCATGCAGGAGGAAGTAGTAGAGCGGCGGGGAGCCGTCGTGGCGGAGAGCCTCGGGGATGGACCCGAGCGGCAGCCGGGCGATGTTGACCGACAGGGCCTCGTCGAGCCACAGGGCCACCGGAGTCCAACACCGGAGAGCCACCCCGACCGATACCAGGAGGGCGGCTCCCGCCCAGAGCCACCTGGGCCGGGGAGCGACCCCGGAGTCCGCCTCGCCTTCCGGCTGAGCGGTGCTGCCTTCCGTGGGCCCGCTCGCAGGGGTGTGGGCCGGTGCGGTCGGGGTGTCGACCACGGAGGAGGCTGAGGGAGGAAGAGCCTGCAGGATCGGGTCGACGCCACCCTGGCGACGGGCTCGGAGGAACGCCACGCTGAGGCCAGAGGCTACCGCCACGCGTCCGCGCACGGCTCGACTCACCTACGATGCCGGTACTCCCCCGTCGAGATCGTCGGCACTGCCCCAGCGAGGTCGGGTTGTCACACCCCCTCGTCATACTCCTGAGGCATGGGAAGACAGCTCGTACTGATAGAGATGCGGCCGCACTGGCGGCTCGACGAAGCCAGCAAGGAGCGGGGCCGGCGGGGGGTGGCTGCGGCCCGCGCCGCCCTGGCGGAGGCCTCTCGCCGGGATGCGGCATGACCCGCTGCAACCCGTGATCCCCTGCAGGCGCCGTGCCCCGGTCTTCGCCGCCTTGGCGGCGCTGACCGTCCTGGTCGTCCTCCCCGCCTGTGGGAGCGGGTCGCACGAGGCGTCAGGGGGACGGGCTGAGTCAGGCGAGGCCACCGTCACCAGGGTGGTCGACGGCGACACCATCCAGGTCCGGGTGGGGGGCGGGGACGAGAAGATCCGCCTAATCGGGATCGACACGCCCGAGACGCACGGACCCGGCGGCCTCCGGGAGTGCTTCGGCGCGGAGGCCACCCGTCGCGCTCAGGACCTCCTCCCTACGGGAACCAAGGTCCGCCTCGTCCGCGACGTCGAGCCGCGGGACCGCTACGGCCGGCTGCTGGCCTACGTGTACCGGATCGCCGACGGGTTGTTCGTGAACCTGGCGTTGGCCGCCGAGGGCTACGCCGCCACCCTCGCCTACCCGCCGAACGTCGCCCACGCCAAGGATCTCGATGCCGCAACCCGCGCCGCCCGGGGTGCCGGCAGAGGTCTGTGGCGGCAGTGCGGCGGACCCGACAAGGCACTGTGAAAGGGCTGCCGAGACGAGCACCACCGTCATCTCCTCGTAGTACAGCCATGCTGTACCAGCTGAGCTACCGTCCACGGCGTGACCAGCGTGGCCGAGCGCTTGGGTTACTCCCCTGAGGCCAAGCTCCTCATCGTCAACTGTGACGAGCTCGGCGTAGCCCACGCCGCCAACGTCGGCGTCTACGAAGCGCTTAGGGACGGTCTGGCCACCAGCGCCAGCCTGATGGTGCCCGCTCCCTGGGCTCGGGAAGCCGCCGCGCGCTATCGCGGCGAGGACGTCGGCGTCCAGCTCACCCTCAATGCCCAGTGGGAGCTGTACCGCTGGGGGCCCATCACCCAGGCCCCCTCCCTCCTGGACGGTGATGGCGGCTTTCCCCGAACCCCCGGCGACGCCTGGGACCACGCCGACCTCGACGAGGTGCGCAGGGAGCTGCGAGCCCAGGTGGAGCGGGCCATCCTCTGGGGCTTCGACGTGAGCCACCTCGATTCCCACCTCGGCACCCTGCAGCAACGACCCGAGTTCTTCGACGTCTACCTGGAGCTCGCCGTCGACTTCGGACTGCCGCTGCGCATGTTCCCGGCGGTCAGCGAACGCGACATCGGTTTCCCCTTCCGCCAGCTCGCCGCCGAGGAAGGCGTCCTGTTTCCCGACCACTTCATCCGCGAGCGCGGCGCCCGCGTTCGGAAGATATTGGAACGGGCCCTGTTCGACCTCGCCCCGGGCGTCACCGAGGTCCAGGCCCACCCGGCTGTCGACACCCCGGAGCTGCGATCCGTGGCGCCCGACTGGCCTATCCGGGTGGACGACCACGACCTGCTGGTGAACGACCACGGGATCCGGACCCTGGCCGAGCGGGCCGGGGTGGAGCTCATCGGTTACCGCGAGCTGCGCGAAGCCATGCGGGCGGGGTGAGGCCCACTCGAGGCGACCGGATGATCCGCTTCCGCCTCCGGCTTCGTACTCACGTGTGGCCTCTATGCGAATCCCCCGGACCATTCTCAAGTTCATGCTTGCCGCGCTGGCAGCGCTGGCGTGGTCGGCGTGCGGTAGCGACGACGCCGGAAGTGGGGGCGGTTCACCCGGTGGAAGTGGGGGCGGTTCACCGTCGCCCGGCCAGACGCTCATGATCAAGAACTTCAACTTCCAGCCTTCCACCCTCGAAGTTCCCGCCGGCGCCACGGTAATGGTGAAGAACGAGGACCGCGACGCCCACACGGCCACCGCCGACGACCGCTCCTTCGACACCGGCAACATCGCCGGGGGGGCGACCGGGTCCTTCACGGCTCCTAGGGCCGGTGAGGTCCGGTACACATGCACGATCCATCCGTACATGCGCGGTGTCATCCGGGTCGCCGCCGGGTAAGGGCCCGTGAACTAGTCGCCTGGCATCAGTCTTGCCGCGTGGAAGGTCACCAAGGAGAGCCTCAGCCGGTTCTTCTCGCTGACGTCCCCGCTTCTCGCTGAGCGCGAGCGGCGCCTGCTACGCAGCCGCGGTGGTGCAGATGTCGGGGCGGGGCGGCCAGGCCAAGGTGGCGGCGGCCATGGGGATGAGCCGCAACACTTTGATGATCACGGGGCCCCTCCCAAGGGAGAGCTGGCGGGGGGAGCGACGCGCTTGGAGCGGGTGCGCCGACTCGTTGGTGGCCTTGGCGGC
>JADDQT010000081.1 GCA_016781225.1 Actinomycetota bacterium | reverse complement strand
TGCCGGCGCCCATACCCCGCACGACGAGCACAACCGCTGAAGTGTCTCCCCGGGTAGAGCCGCCGCAAGCAACGACGACTACTAGCGAGCAGCCAGACGAGCCTCAATCCTCAACCACAACGTCGAGGCCTTCGCCTGCATCGACGACTCCGACCTCGTTGTCCACCACGAGCACCTCCCGCCCAGAACCGGCGGTAGGGAACATCGCTCCTCCACGGTGAGGTGGGCGGGAACCAAGTTTGGTGTCCGGGCGCAGTGGTGGTCCCTTCATGCTGGCGGGCGACACGCCGACAGCCCAGTGCTAATGAGTCGTCGTCGCTCAGCCAGAAACCCCACTTGACCAGCGAAGACGTTCAAAGTGCCTGCTCAGAGGGCAGAATGGTCTGGGTAAGCCGTTGCCACCGCTTGCCGGTATTGGTCGTCTATTGCCGTCCCCAGCGGAAACAGAGCGGAAAGTAAATTTGCGTTCCAGGCACGCAGGCTGGTCCAATCCCTGTAGTCGCTCCAGCCAAACTCGCGCGTCGTCGAAGCCTCAGCTCGGCGGCGAGCGGGCGAAGCCTGACGGGGTTAGTTGCCGGTCTCGAGCCGACCGGCACGCCCCGCCCGGCCCAGTGCACGACAAGGAACACCCGATAGCTCTCGTGCCGCGACCATGCTCACACGGTGGCGCCGGCACCGCTCCATAAGGCAAGCGACCGCTGGGACCCCGCCTGCACCCGTTGCCAGGGGCGGGTCAAAACTTCTGTCGCGCCGCCCGGCGCTCTGCGACGGTCCTGGGATCTTCGGATATGCGGGTTCCCCAGTTTCGTACGGCTTGGGGGAGGCTGACGCTTCATAGGATCTGACGGTGCCTGACGTCGACCCCGCCGCTTGGACAGTGGCGACGAGTCCAATTCGCACGGCGCTTGAGGACGTTCTCGCTCAGCGCCAGCTACGGCGAGAGCAGCATCGATACCTGGCTACTGCGAACTCCCGAGCCATGGCCGAGCTTGCCGCAACCAAGCGACTTCAGGGCTACGTGGGAGCCCCCACCGAAAGCGCGGTCTACTTCGTTGATCACCTGCTGATTGCCGCGGAGGACCATTTCGGCGCCATATGCCGGCTGGTTGAACACGCCGCCCCGGTGCTGTACGCCGACAAGGTCCTGGCGAGGGCGGGGATCGCGGCGTGTGCTCGGGCCACGTGGATGCTCGATCCGTCCGTGGACGCCGATCACCGGGCGGCCCGCGGGCTGACTCAACGGCTAGCGGGCTTGAAGGCAAACGCCGAGTTGGTCAAGGAGAGCGTCGAAGCAAGGAAGTCCTACCAGGCGAGGCGAGAGGAGGTCATCGCCCAGTGTCGTGCAGCCGGGCTGACAGTCACCCGGCGGGATTCAGCCGCATACGTGGGTGAGGGGATCCCGAGCGAGCGGTCGCTGATGAAGAAGCTGTTCGGAACGGCCACGAGCGGTTTGGCCGACTTTGGAGCGTTCTCCCAAACGTGGTTGAGCCGCTTCGTCCACAGTGATCCTGCCGGGCTAGCGGAGAGCATCATGGACTCGCTTCCACCCGGCGTACAGGCGCCACATGTTGCTGGCACAGTAATGAAGGGCCTCGCTGCGGACAGCGGTCGGGTGAACACGCTCATGGCGATGTGTACCGCCGCTTACGTCACGGCGGCCGGGATCTTCCTTCGGCACCAAGGATGGCTTGACGACGACTGGACCAAGACCGTGACGAACGTTCGGGGACTTGTCCGTACGACTATTGGGTTCTCTTCGAGCCAATGAGCCGGTGCGAGGACGAAGGCGCTGGTAAGCGGTGGTGGTCATGGCTCACCTCGAGACTGGTGGAGCGGCGCTTGGATGTCGGTCTTGCTGCAGGCGGGATGGCGGTATGGGTCTGGCTACTGATGCCCGCAACCAAACCGGGGCAGTTCCCATGGACGGCCTACCTGTTGATTGCCTCCACAGTCTTCGGCGTGGGCTTGTGCGTTGTCTCCGCTCGCCGTGGACGGCCATTCCTACCAGGAGCGCTTGTCGTCCTACTCGGAGCGTTGATTTCAAGTTTGCACAACTGTACTGGTCTGCCTCTCACGCCGATCCTCTGAAATGCATGAACGAAGGCGCCCTTTCGAGGGTGGACGCGATCTACTTCACCCTGGCGACAATGACCACGACGGGCTTCGGCGACATCCAGTCCAGGACCGGAGGATGCCGAGCGATCGTGAGCGTTCAGATGATCCTTGGGTTCTTCTTTATCGGATGGGCCGTCACAGCTTCGGTGACCCGCTTCTCGGGTGAAGCGATGAGATGAAGGGTATTGGCTTGGGTGCACCCAGATAGCTCGGGCGCTCGATAAAGAAGGCGCCACCGTTCGACACGTCCCGATTGAAGAGACCTGACGGTCCTCCTGGAACGGTGTCCGCCGAGGCACGCCATCGCTTTGACCGGCCAAGCCAAGTGATGGCGGCGAGATAGGTGGCATGGAGGTCCATGCAACAGGAGCCCGATCTCGGGTAGAGAACTACCGGTGTGGATCCGATCCCTCGGCTGGTGGGAGTGCGGTCCGTGCGGCAGGCAAAATAAGGCAACGATATAGTTGACTCACCTAGGACTGAGTAGTACACTCACCCGTAGTGACTAGGCGACAGCTCCCCAAGACGCTCATCGAGGCGATCCGTTACTTCGCCGACCAGGACGTGTGCAACGAGTTCGTTGCGATGCTCCGTTGGCCGGACGGCCCTGTGTGCCCTTCTTGTGAGGGCCGTGAGTACTCCTACCTCAGCACGCGGCGTCTCTGGAAGTGCAAGACGTGCAAGCGCCAGTACTCGGTGAAGGTGGGCACCATCTTCGAGGACTCGCCCATCAAGCTCGACCAGTGGCTCGCTGCGATCTGGATGGTCGCCAACTCCAAGAATGGCATCAGTTCTCACGAGTTGGGCCGCTCCATCGGACTCACCCAGAAGTCAGCATGGTTCGTCCTCCATCGCATCCGCCTTGCCATGCAGACAGGCTCGTTCAACAAGTTCGATGGCGAGGTCGAAGTGGACGAGGCGTTCATCGGAGGCAAGGCCCGGAACATGCACAAGGACGTTCGCGCTCGTCGGATCACCGGCACCGGAGGCAAGGACAAGGCCATCGTGGCTGGCTCCCTACAGCGCGGCGGACGGGTCCATGCTGAGGTCGTGGATGACACCACGCGTCGCACCTTGCATGGCCATGTTCGTGAGAACGTCGAAGGCGGAGCGACCGTGTACACCGATGCCCACCGCGCCTACTCCGGCCTTGACTACGACTACGCGCACAAGACGGTGGATCACGCCGAGGAATATGTCTGCGGCCAAGTTCATACCAACGGCATCGAGAACTTCTGGAGTTTGCTGAAGCGGGGACTTCACGGCACCTACGTGAGCGTCCAGCCCTTCCACCTGTTCCGCTACCTGGACGAGCGGATGTTCACCTTCAACGAGCGTGACCTGAGCGACCTAGGACGCTTCACGACCGTGCTTGGTCGCGTGGCCGGCCGACGGTTGACCTTCGCGGAGTTGACCGGGAAGGCTTAGGGCTGAGCCTCCCGCTGCTCGTCGATCTCCTCCTTGGGAACAGTGACGATGCGATGAGCCAGCGACTCGAAGCGGTCGTACTCAGTCGATGACGTAGGCGTAGACGAATCGCGCACAACCGTGACGGTTGCTTCGCCCGCAGGGTTGCTTGTCTGTGACATTGGTCCCCCTTCTAAAACACGTCGAACGTAGCTCCCACGTTCAGTGGGTTCCCATCAACTTCAAGAGTAAACCGGTATCGCCCCACGGGCAGGGGAATGCCGATGAAATTAGGAGCGAGCGCAACATCAAGTGCAGTCCCTTGTCTTAGGCCCGGTGGACGACCGACCTCGAACGAAGCCTCGATTTCGACCGGGGGTTGCCCCTCGCTAGGACTGACGGGACGTCCGTCCGCATCCACAAGCCGGATCACGAGTTGATGTTGCGTGTTCGCGTCGCTCCAAGGGACGTCGAGTTTGATTGCGAGCGCACACCGGATGGGGCCACCCGCCGCGGGCACTCGCGACCATCCACCGCCCTGTATGTACAGCTTGCCGTTGATGGCTTCCGCCCAGTCCGCGAGCATGACTGTGGCTTCCATCGCCGTGGCTTCCATGAAGGGAACGGTCTAGTCGTTCGCGACTTCGCTTCGCACCGGCACCGTGAACGACGGGGGGCCGTAGCTTTGAACAAGCGGCGGCGTGGTGGAGCGCTTCGATTCCCAATTCAGACGGAGATATACGCGAGAGTCGGTCAACACCGCTTCGACGATCGCGTCGTAGGCGTAACCGTCCTCATCGACAACCGTCGCGTTCTCACCAGCCGTCGGGACTCGTTGCGGTCCCGTGAACCCCAGAAGCGACACCACACGGTTACCGTCACGCAGAGAGTTGAGGTCGATGTTGAAGACTTCGCGACTCCACTCGGCGTGAGTGATAGTGCCCCAGTCGGACATCGTCACAAGGGTACTCGCTCTCACCTCGGGATGACGTGCGGTTCAGTGAACAGACTGCGAAGCCGATCCCATCCGTCCCAGGTCTTGCCTGTGGGCTCCGCATTAAGCAGCAAGACCGCGTGCGGAGGCTCATCAACCATGACCAGATCGAACCCCGCTGCCCTCAGGACCCCCAATGAGGCAACTCGCATCTTGTCCCCCCTGTACGGCATTTCCGTTGCAATGTGGAGCGCGGTTGCAGAATCGGCAGCCCCGACACAGATTCCCCAGGTCCCCTGGGTTTCGAGGTAGACCGACTTGGCATTCAGCCACAGACGGTTGTTCGTCATGTGGCCACCGCGCACTACCAGGGCGTCGTCAGATAGCGGCGGCCAATCCCAGTGAAGTTCGGCATCGGCCACCGCCCCGGATGCTACGTGAGTGGTGCCCTACTAGGTGAGCCAAGTATGTCGGTGCCCAAAATAAGCACCTCGCCGGGATGGATGAGGTCCGGATCGCCGGAGCGGAGGCGATGGCGGTTGGTCTCCACCAAGTGGACCCAGTAGGCGTGTACCTCAGCTACACCGAGGTCGTCCGGGGAGCGTCCCTTGGGTGTGGCTACCTGGCGCTCAGCGATCCGCCAGAGACTGTCACCGGCCCGTACGACATAGGTCGTCGGGGTGGACGGCGGTACGGCGGTCGCCTCGATTGCGGGCGGTGCCGGCATGGAAGCCGGCTCCGGTGTGCCATTGTTCGCTGCGGGGACCGTGGTGGTGGTGGTCGGCTTTGATTCGCTCTCGGGTTGTGTGGCTATGCCATCTCCGGCCGGGCGGGGGCGATACGCGGGCTCGGGTGCCTCGCTCTGTTTCGGCTGGTCGAGCTGGACGACGACGGGCGAAGGCGCACGCGGCTCGGCCAGGGCCATGGTGGCACCACCGAACGTGGAGCCGGCGACGAGGCTGGTGGCCAGAACGCCGTCGACAACGCGACGAACGGGAGCGAGGGTCGCCCACTGCACGCTCTGGACCAGCGCGGGCACGCGGGTGAGGCGAGCCAAGATGTAGAGGACCGTTGTCGCCGTGAGCCACCAGGCCAGGACGAGCCCGGCGAGGCGAACGACCTCCACCAAGGCATCCTCCGGCGGCGTGTCAGCAAGCCAGCGGCCGGGGTCACCCCAGTCGACCGCTCCCGATGACCCGACGCGGTGGAGGAGGACGAGCGCCGCACACTCCCCCATGAGAACAGCTACGAGTGACGTTATCTGGCGAATCCTCATGCAGTTAGTGTAAACAAGAGGAGACGAGCTGGCGAGGGCTCGAGCGGCGTCAGGAGATGGGCGTGCCGACACGGCAAGGACACCGAGGCCATGAACCGGGGTGACAGCGACCTCGACCGCGCTCTCCGAGAGCTCCGGCGTGAGCACCGGTTGGAGCAGGAAGACGTGGAGGAGGCCATGGAGCTCGCCGAGCGTGCCGGCCGCACGCTGGCGGAGGTCGCACTCGAGTTCCTCTACCGGGGCGATTCGATCCGAATCACCATCGGCGAACGCACCTGGACGGGCGTCGTGGTGCACGTCGGCACCGGAGTGATGACGCTCCGCACCGGAGCCGGTGCCGAGATCGACGTTGACTACGAGGGCTTGACGTCGATCCGGGTTGTCGAAAGGGCCCGGTCGGGCGGCATGTCACGAGACTCGAAGTATCCCGGCGAGCTGCTGGCCCGCCTGCGGGAGCTGGAAAACACCGGACAGACGGTGGAAGTCGGGGGTCGGAGGCTGGAAGCCGTGGTGGGCACGGTCGAGGTCGTCGCCCGTTCCCACGTCGAGTTCCGGGCCAGGGACGGCGGAGCGTGGATCCTGCCGCTGGGCGAGGTCGACTACGTCATCCGCGCTTGCGAGGCTTCGCCGTAGTCCGGCCGGTCCGGCGAGCCGCCGCCTTCCGTGGAGGCGGAGCGGGCTCGGGCTCCACCTCCTCGCTCAGAGCCTCTTCCATCACGGTTGGGTCCCCGGGCTCGACCATGTGCTTGCGGAGGGTCTTCAGCACGTCTTCCAGGAAGAAGTGGAACTTGCGGCTACCGGGCAGACGGCTGGCGGGAAGGCGCCCGTCCGCCGCCATCATCAGCACCGTGCGCGGGTTGATGTCGAGCAGCTCCGCGACCTGTGCCGTGGAGATGATCGGGGGGTATTGCTGTCGAATCCGCTCGAAGCCGTCTTCGTCCACTCCGGGGTCCACGAGGCGACTATACGCAGTCAGCGTCGTTCCAGGCAATAACCGGGCTTGATCGGAGCACGTTGCGTCACGATGCGCCAACAAGCGGAGATGCACCCTTGACCTACGCCTAGGGGCTCAGTATCGTCTCCTCACCTCTCTCTTCTTCCATCGACGCGGACAGGGCGGATGGCACAGACCACCTACACCCGGAGCAGGCCGGCCGCAGCGCAGGACAGGCCGCCCCCACCGCCCCCTCGCCGGTCGCTGCTGTCCCGGTTCACCCTGGCGCACGGGTTGATGGTTCTCTCTGGTCTGTTGGCGTTCGTTCTCGTGGCCGCCGGCCTCGGCGACCGCGGCGAGGTCGTAAAGGTGGCGGTGGCCCGGGCGGACATTCCCGCCGGCACCGTCGTCACCCCCGAGCTGGTGAACTCCTCGGACCTGCCAGCCGATTCTCCTCTGGCCAAGACGGTGGCCACGCTCGACGGCCTGAGGGGCGCCCGGTGGACGACGACACAGCCCATTCCCGCCGGGAATCTCATCCGACGGAGCGAACTGGTCGAGGGTGAACAGTCCACGACGCTGCGGTCGATGAGCATCCCCGTGCCCAGGGAACACGCCGTGGGCGGGGCACTGGCCGTCGGTGACCGGGTGGACGTGATCGACGTCGTGGAGGGCCGTGCCGCCTTCGTGGTGACCGGCGCCCAGGTGACCAAGGTCGCCACGCCGGGCTCGGCTGGCGGCATTGCCGGTGACGCCTCACGGCAGTTCTTCGTGGTGGTCCAGGTGGACGCCAAACAGGCGCTGGCCATCACCGAGGCCCTGGCCGACGGCAAGGTGGACCTGGTCCGCTCCACCGGGGCCCCGCCCGTAAGGGGAGCGGCGGTCACTGCTCCCGGCGCAGGCGGCTGATCCGTGCCCCCAGGTCCCGGGTGGCCGACGGGCGCCAACGGCGCCAGCCAGACCGAGGCCGACTCAGGATTCCCAAGGCCATGAGCGAGCTGACCGTCGGCGTCGTCTACACGTCCCGGGAGTGGCGTCCCGCCTTCCAGCGCTACGTCCGCGACCACGTGGTCGGGGTCTCACTGCGCCTGGTCCGGGACTCACGTATGGCAGTCGAGGAGCACCTCGACGTGCTCCTCGTGGACGACGAGACCTCGTTCCTCACCCCATCCTTCGTGGCCTCACTGCGAGAGCGGGCCGTGAAGGTGGTCGGTCTGCACGATCCGAGCGACATCGAAGGTCACGGGCGCACGCTTCTCGAGCGGCTCGGCGTAGATCGGGCTCTGCCGGCCACGCTGGCCCCCGAAGATCTACTCGAGCAGCTGAAGCAGCTCGGCCCCGAGGTCGGGCTTGACTCCCGCTTCAACGAGGTCGTCGCTGGCCTGGAACTGGAGAACCCGGCCGAGCGTTCCCTGGTCGTCGCCGTGGGAGGTCCGCACGGTGCGGGCGCCA
>JADDQT010000080.1 GCA_016781225.1 Actinomycetota bacterium | reverse complement strand
GGGGGTTTGGCCGGCACCACCCACCGCCTCGACGCCATCGCCGACATGGGCTTCGACGTGGTCTACCTCCCTCCCGTTCACCCCATCGGCCGCCAGCACCGCAAGGGCCCCAACAACACCCTCGCCGCGGGCCCCGACGACGTGGGCAGCCCTTGGGCCATCGGCGGGCCCGAGGGTGGCCACACCGCCATCCATCCCGACCTCGGCACGGTGGAGGACTTCGAAGCCCTCGTCGACAGGGCCGTTCAGCTGGGCATGGAGGTCGCCCTCGACTACGCCCTCCAGTGCTCTCCGGACCACCCCTGGGTGTCGGAGCATCCCGAGTGGTTCCACCACCGTCCCGACGGCTCGATCGCCTACGCCGAGAACCCGCCCAAGAAGTACCAGGACATCTACCCCATCAACTTCTGGCCCGAGCAGGAGGAGGCCCGGGTGGCGCTGTGGGACGCGTGCAAGGAGATCCTCGACGTCTGGATCGACCGCGGCGTGCGCATCTTCCGGGTGGACAACCCCCACACCAAGCCGGTCGCGCTCTGGCAATGGCTCATCCCGGCCGTGCACGAAGAGCACCCCGACGTTCTCTTCCTCGCCGAGGCCTTCACCCGGCCCAAGGTCATGGCCAAGCTGGCCGAGGTCGGCTTCAGCCAGAGCTACACCTACTTCACCTGGCGCAACACCCGCCAGGAGCTGGAGGAGTACCTCGACGAGCTGGCCAACGGTCGCAGCGCCGACTACATGCGCCCGAGCTTCTGGCCCAACACGCCCGACATCCTGGCCGGCCCATTGCGGAACGGCCCGCCGGCGGCGTTCAAGCAGCGCCTGGTGCTGGCTGCCACCATGACCCCCACCTACGGCATCTACAGCGGCTACGAGCTGTTCGAGAACGCGCCCTTCTCCGATGCCAACGAGGAGTACCTGTACTCGGAGAAGTACGAGATCAAGCACCGCGACTGGGATCAGCCGTCGTTGGCCGCCTTCGTGGCCCGGCTCAACGACGCTCGTCGCCGGCACCCGGCGCTGCAGCGGCTGCGCACGATCCGGTTCCACCAGACGGGCAACGCCAACATGATCGCCTACTCGAAGCGCAGCGACGACGGCACAGACGTCGTGCTGACGGTGGTCAGCCTGGACCCGCACGGCGTCCAGGAGTGCACGCTCTCGCTGGATCTGGACCACCTCGGTATGCCCTCGCATCGAGCGTTCGAGGCCCACGACGAGCTGGCGGACGAGACCTTCACCTGGAGCGGCCCACACCCCTACGTACGCCTGACGCCGGACCAGGTGGCCCACGTGCTTCACCTGCGTCCCGAGCTCGAGGGCGCCCCGGCGTGAGCACCGACCACACCAGCGTCGATCCACGTTGGTACCAGCGGGCCGTGTTCTACGAGGTGCTGACGCGAGGCTTCTACGACGCCAACCACGACGGGACGGGGGACCTCCAGGGCATCACCGAGAAGCTGGACTACCTCCAGTGGCTCGGCGTCGACTGCATCTGGCTGCTGCCCTTCTACCAGTCACCGCTCCGCGACGGCGGCTATGACATCTCCGACTTCTTCACCATCCTCTCCGAGTACGGGGACCTGGCCGACGCCGTCCACCTCGTGGAGGAGGCCCACCGCCGCGGCATCCGCATCATCGCCGACCTGGTCATGAACCACACCAGCGACCAGCACCCGTGGTTCCAGGAGTCGCACAGGGACCGCACCAATCCCAGGGCCGACTGGTACGTGTGGAACGACGACGACCTGCGCTGGTCCGAGGCGCGGATCATCTTCACCGACAGCGAGCGATCGAACTGGTCGTGGGACGCCCAACGGGGCCAGTACTACTGGCATCGCTTCTTCGGCCACCAACCCGACCTCAACTACGACAATCCCGAGGTCCAGACCGCCATGCTGGACGTGGTCAAGTTCTGGCTGGACATCGGCCTCGACGGGTTCCGCCTCGATGCCGTCCCCTACCTCTTCGAGCGCGACGGCACCAACGGCGAGAACCTCCCCGAGACGCACGAGTACATCAAGCGCCTGCGCAAGGAGGTCGACGCCACCTTCCAGGGCAAGGTGTTGCTGGCCGAGGCCAACCAGTGGCCGGCCGACGTCGTGGACTACTTCGGGGACGGCGACGAATGCCACATGTGCTTCCACTTCCCGCTCATGCCGAGGATGTTCATGGCCATCCGGCGCGAGCAGCGAATGCCGATCACCGAGATCCTCGCCCAGACGCCTGACATCCCCGACGGGTGTCAGTGGGGCACGTTCCTCCGCAACCACGACGAGCTCACCCTGGAGATGGTGACCGACGAGGAGCGGGACTACATGTACAACGAGTACGCCACCGACCCCCGCATGCGGCGCAACATCGGCATCGGCCGTCGCCTGGCGCCCCTGGTGGACAACGACCGGCGGATAGCCGAGCTGCTGCACGCCATGCTGTTCTCCATGCCCGGGAGCCCGGTCCTCTACTACGGCGACGAGATCGGCATGGGGGACAACATCTACCTCGGCGACCGGGACGGCGTGCGCACGCCCATGCAATGGTCGCCGGACCGCAATGCCGGATTCAGCAGGGCGGACTTCGCCCGCCTGTACCTGCCTCCGCTGATGGACCCGGTGCACGGTTTCCAGGCCGTCAACGTCGAGGCCCAGATGCGGGACCGCAGCTCCTTGCTCTACTGGATGCGGCGCATGCTCGCCGTACGCAAGCAGCACCCGGTCTTCGGCACCGGCAGCTTCGAGGTGATCCCTTCGGAGAACCCCTCGGTGCTGGCGTTCGTGCGCCAGGCCGGTTCGGACATCGTGCTGTGCGTGTACAATCTGTCCCGCTTCGCCCAGCCCGCCGAGCTGCCCCTGCAGCGATTCGAGGGGAAGATCCCCGTCGAGCTCCTGGGACGGGTGCCGTTCCCCAGGATCGGCGAGCTGCCCTACTTCGTGACCCTCGGGCCCTACGACACCTACTGGTTCGAGCTGGACGACCCGTCGTGAACGACCCCGTGGGCACCATAGAGCAGCTGCTTCCCGAGTACCTGGGCCGCCAGCGCTGGTTCGCCGGTGATGCACCCGAGGAGGTGCGCGTCGTGGAGCACGAGGAGCTCGAGGCGGACTTCCGCTGGATGATCGTGGACGCCGACGGGGCCAGGTACCAGGTCCTCGTGGGCTTGCGCCCAGCACACGAGCCTCCCGAGTTCCTTCACGGGAACGAGAACTCCGTGCTCGGCACCGTGGACGGCACCCTGGCATTCGACGCCGTCCTCGACGCCCGGCTGGCTCGGAGCCTGCTGCGCCGGGTGGCTCCCGGCGAGACGGCCGAGCACGTGCGGCCCATCGGCGTCGAGCAGTCGCACACGTCACTGATCTACGACGACCGCCTCCTGCTCAAGATCTTCCGGCGCCTCCACGAGGGGCCCAACCCGGAGATCGAGATCACCGACAAGCTGGCCACCACCGGCTTCGCCCACGTTGCCCGCCCACTGGCCACGTGGACGTTTGGCGATTCCCACCTGGCGGTGGTGCAGCCGTACCTCGTGGGCGGGGCCGAGGGCTGGGCACTGGCACTCACCTCGCTGCGGGATCTCTACAGCGCCGACTGTGACGACCCGGCCGAGTGCGGCGGGGACTTCGCCGGGGAGGCGTGGCGTCTGGGCGAGGTGACCGCGGCCATGCACCTGGCCATGGCCGAGGTGTTCGGCTCCAGGGAGGGCGACCGGGCGGCGTGGGCGTCCATGGCCGAGGCGCAGCTGGCCCGTCTGGACGAGGACGACGCCGACCGGGCCCGGGCCGAGGAGTTCGTGGGCCGCCTCCGAGCCGTCCAGAAGCCGGGCTCGGCCATCCGCGTCCACGGTGACTACCACCTGGGACAGGTGATGCGCACCGACACCGGCTGGTTCGTGCTGGACTTCGAGGGAGAACCGGCCCGGCCGCTCGATGAACGCCAGCTGTTCTCCTCACCACTTCAGGACGTGGCGGGCATGATGCGCTCCCTTCAGTACGCTGCGGCGGTGGCGCTGGCGGAGCGGGGCGAGGCCGAGCACGACGAGCTGCTGCCGCTGGCCTCGGCGTGGGAGGGGCGGAACCGCCGTTCGTTCCTCGAGGGCTACCTGCGCACCGACGGCGTCGACGCCCTCCTCCCCGACGTAGACGACCGCCCAACCGTGCTGACCGCCTTCGAGCTCGACAAGGCGATCTACGAGGTCCTGTACGAGCGGTCCTACCGCCCGGATTGGGTGGACATCCCACGGGCTGCCATCGCCGCGCTGCTCGAGCCCGACGACGAGAGCTCCCAGAGAGGACCACTGTCCCTTGGCTGACCCCAGCGTCGATGCCGACGCCCTTGCCCGCCTCTGCGAGGGCACCAACGCTGCTCCCCACGACATCCTGGGCTTCCACGACGGAGTGGTACGGGCCTTCCGTCCCGGCGCGGTGTCCATGAGCGTGGTGCTCGAGACCGGCGACCCGGTTCCCATGGATCCCGTCGACTCGAGCGGCCTGTTCGAGGCCAAGGCCCCCGGTGCTGCCGACGGCTACGGCCTCCGCGCCGAGTACGACGGCTCCGGGGCCTTCAGCTACGAGGACCCGTACCGCTTCTGGCCCACCCTGGGCGAGGTCGACCTCCATCTCCTCGGGGAGGGCCGCCATCGGGGCCTGTGGAAGGTTCTCGGTGCCCACGTGCGCACCCAGCAGGACGTGGAAGGGACCTCCTTCGCCGTCTGGGCGCCGAACGCCCGGGCGGTACGAGTCGTCGGCGACTTCAACTACTGGGACGGGCGCTCGCACCAGATGCGCGTCCTCGGGTCCTCGGGGATCTGGGAGCTGTTCATCCCCGGCGTGGAGGCGGGAACCCGGTACAAGTACGGCATCGTCGACCAGCGCGGCCACATGGCTCTGAAGGCCGACCCCGTCGCTTTCGGGGCCGAGGAGCCGCCGGGCACGTCGAGCGTGGTCAGCGACCTGAGCTACGTCTGGGGCGACGAGGCGTGGACCACGGCGCGAGACGACCAGGAGCCTCCCATCCACCGGCCCATGTCGGTTTACGAGGTGCACCTCGGGTCGTGGAGGCGCAACCCCGAGGAGGGCCAGCGCCCGCTCACCTACCTCGAGCTGGCCGAGCAGCTCCCCGACTACGTGGCCGACATGGGCTTCACCCACGTGGAGATGATGCCGGTGGCCGAGCACCCCTTCACCGGCTCCTGGGGGTACCAGGTGACTTCGTACTTCGCGCCCATGGCCCGTCATGGCCGCCCGGAGGAGTTCAAGGTGTTGGTGGACGCACTCCACCAAAGGGGCATCGGCGTGATCGTGGACTGGGTGCCCGGTCACTTCCCCAAGGACGACTGGGCCCTGGCCAACTTCGACGGCACACCCCTGTACGAGCACGAGGACCCCCGCCGTGGCGTGCAGCCCGATTGGGGCACCCTGGTGTTCAACTTCGGCCGCCACGAAGTGCGCAACTTCCTCGTGGCCAACGTCTTGTACTGGATCGAGGAGTTCCACCTCGACGGGATCAGGGTGGACGCCGTGGCCTCCATGCTCTACCTGGACTACTCGCGCAAGGAAGGCGAGTGGCTGCCGAACGAGTTCGGCGGCAGGGAGAACCTCGACGCCATCGCCTTCCTCAAGGAGATGAACGAGGCCGCCTACGCCGACCACCCCGGCATCGTGATGGTCGCCGAGGAGTCCACGGCCTGGCCCTCGGTGTCACGCCCCACCTACCTCGGGGGGCTGGGCTTCGGGTTCAAGTGGAACATGGGTTGGATGCACGACACCCTCGACTACTTCACCAATGACCCCATACACCGCCGCTACCACCACAACGACCTCACCTTCGGGCTCCTCTACGCCTTCACCGAGAACTTCGTCCTCCCGCTCAGCCACGACGAGGTTGTGCACGGGAAGGGCTCGCTGCTGTCCAAGATGCCGGGCGACCGCTGGCAGCAGCTGGCCAACCTGCGGGCTCTCTTCGCCTGGATGTGGGCCCATCCGGGCAAGCAGCTCCTGTTCATGGGGGGTGAGATCGCCCAGGAGACGGAGTGGTCGCACGAGCGCAGCGTCGATTGGCACCTTCTCGAGCACGAGGGCCATCAAGGCGTGAAGGACCTGGTGCGCACGCTCAACGGGGTCTCGGCAACCGTGCCCGCGCTATGGGAGCGGGACACCGAGCACGAGGGCTTTCGCTGGATCGACGCCAGCGACGAGGAGAGCAACGTGCTCTCCTTTCTCCGCCTCGCGGCCGACGGCAGCACCCTTGCGTGCCTGGCCAACTTCTCGCCCCTGCCCCGGCAGAGCTATCGCGTCGGCCTCCCCGAGCGGGGGCCGTGGCAGGAGCTGTTGAACACCGACGCCACCGAGTTCGGGGGCAGCGGGGTGGGCAACGGGGGACAGGTCGACGCCGACGGCGACAGCTGGCACGGTCAGCCCTTCTCGGCCGAGCTGGCCCTGCCGCCGCTGGGCGTGCTCTGGCTCGTCCCCGCCGGCTGACCCGAACCGCTGGTACTACCGGGACTCGACCCGGCGCTTGAGGTTGGCCAGGTTGCGCGTCCACACCAGCCGCAATACCTGACCGGCCACGAGCGCGCCCGCCGGCCCGCCCATCCACCACGGAAAGCTGAGCTCCTCGTCCCAGGTGAACCGGGTCCGTCCACCGGCGGCCGGCTCCAGGAAGAAGCGGCCGGTCCCGGTGACCACCCCGCCGTGGCGGATGGCCATGCACCTCGGCTCCTCCCATTCGGTGACCTCCATGGGGTCGCTGAGCCGAAAGGGGCCGACCTTGGTGTCCGCCTCGAAGGTGGTGCCCACGCCCTCCTGCTGGTCGGACGTGAAGCGGATGGCGACGGCATCCTGCATCCACGACGTGTGAGAGGCGATGTCACGGAGGTCGTCCCACACCTCGGAGGGTGATGCGTCGATCACCGTGCTCAGGCTTAGGGACGCGCCTGCAGCCGCGCCGGCGCGAAGCCGGCGCACGTCGGACACCAGGACGCACCCGAACGTCAGGAGGACTAGCGCCCCCAGTCCGCGCCGGCGCCGGGGCCCCAGGTCACCGCGCACGAGGGCGGCCATGGCCCGGGTGACGCCGCAGGCGGGGCAGGACCCGAAGACCCGGCGAACGAGGCAGAGCGACGGCGTGCGGGAGAGCCGATCGGGGCCTAGGAGTCCCAGGATGCCCAAGCCGAGGGGCAGGACGACCAGACGAGCCTCCGGCGTGGAGAGCCCGGCCAGGTCCCGCGGCCTCACGTCTTCTTGAGCGGCCGCCCTTCGGCGTCGGTCATCTTGTTGGTGGCGACGTTGATGATGTCGATGATCGACCAGATGCCGCACCCACCAAGGGTGAGGAGCTTGGCCACGCCGAGGCCCGTGTAGCCCAGGTAGAAGCGGTCGACGCCGAAGCCGCCGAGGAAGATGGAAAGGAGCAGCGTGGTGAGCCACTCCTTGTCCGACACCGCTCCGGCGTAGGCGCCCTGAGCCGGAGGCCCATAGGGCCCCTGAGGCTGAGCACCGTATGCACCCTGTGGCTGTTGCCCGTAGCCGCCCTGAGACTGCTGGCCGTAACCGCCTTGAGGCTGCTGGCCGTAACCGCCTTGAGGCTGCTGGCCGTAACCGGCCTGTGGCTGGTAGGGCTGTTGCCCGGTGCTCGGAGCCTCGGCCGCAGGCGAGCTGGTGTATCTCGGCACATAGCCCGATCCCGGCGTACCGCCGCCCGCCCCAGCGCCGGCATCAGAGCTGATGCCGATGCTCGAGGCTTCCTGGGCCACGGTTCGCCACTCCGAGCCACCTTCCTGGATCACCCGGCTGTTGCGGTTGAGAGTGCCCTGCTCGACGAGGCTGCGCAGCTCGCCGTCCTCCACGGGGCCCTTGGTCTGACCATTCTGCTCGTACCACCATCTGCTCATGGGCGGCATGTTACGGACTGTGGCCGGCCTGCGCACTTCGGTCCCGTAGCCTGGGTCTGCACATGTCCGCTTACCTCGACCACGCAGCCTCCACGCCGCTCCGCCCTGAGGCGCTGGAAGCCATGCTGCCCTATCTCACAGAGCACTACGGCAATCCGTCCGGCGCCCACCGGGTCTCTGGCGCCGCACGCCTGGCGGTGGACGAGGCGCGCGACACCGCCGCCGAGTGCCTC
>JADDQT010000079.1 GCA_016781225.1 Actinomycetota bacterium | reverse complement strand
GGATGCGCCGGTTGGCGAAGTGGTCCTGGTCGTCCAGGCGGTAGCCCACCTCGCCGTTGGCCAGGTGGAGCATGTAGGTGGCGGCGGCCAGCAGCTCGCTCGGGGAGAGGACCCCCTGGCCCACCTCGGGGCGATCGAGGTCGACGCCCAGTATCTCGGCCGCCTTCTCCACCTCGCGACCGAGCTTGCGGTTGAGCTTGTAGCGCCCCACCCGGGTGAGGTCGTAGCGCTTGGGGTTGAAGAAGGCGTTCTCGAAGTAGGCGCGGGCCGACTCGACCGCCGGCGGCTCACCGGGCCGGGCCCGCTTGTAGATCTCGACCAGGGCCTCGTCCCGGGTGGGCGCCAGGTCGCGCTCCTTGTCCCATTGGCCCTGCAGGAAGTCGAAGTGGCGAACGAAGCGGTCGAGTACGCCTGGCTGGTTCTCCTCGTCGTAGCCCAGTGCCCGCAGCAGGACGAACAGCGAGAGGCGGCGCTTGCGGGCCACCCGGGTGCCGGCCGTGATGTCCTTGCCCGGCTTGGCCTCCACGTCGAACTCGATCCACTCCCCGCGGTAGGGATGGATGGTGCCGGTGACGACGGTCTTGGCGTCCCGTCCGGGCTGGAAGATCACTCCGGGGCTGCGGACGAGCTGGGAGACCACGACACGCTCGGTGCCGTTGATGATGAAGGTGCCCCGGTCCGTCATCATGGGGAAGTCGCCCATGAAGACGGTCTGTTCCTTGATCTCGCCGGTGGTCGCGTTCATGAACCGGGCCCGCACGAAGATGGGGGCGGAGAAGGTCATGTCCTTCTCCTTGCACTCCTCGACCGTGAACTTGGGAGGCGGTCGGAGGTCCGGGTCGGTGGGGTCGAACTCGAGCTCCAGGCGAAGCTGACCGGAGAAGTCCTCGATGGGACTGATGTCGTGGAAGGTCTCGGCCAACCCCACTTCGAGGAACCACCGGAACGACTCTCGCTGTATGGCGATCAGGTCGGGTAGCGGCAGCACCTCATCGAGGTTGGCGAACGAAAAGCGGTCCCGAGCGACGGAACGAGACGGCAAGGCCTACTCCTTCGGAGGGTCAAGCGAGGGATCCCGGGCGGGCTACCGGAAACGGCGCGCGTCAAGGACGTCAGTTAAGAGACAGGGCACAGCGGACGGGCACGGCAACCGACCAATATAGGCGCTTATACCCTCTCAGGCAAGATGGAGCAACCCCAGCGCTGCTCCGGGGCTGCGGCGAGGGTAAGCCGGTCTTCCCCTCCGGTCAAGCTTTCGGCTTACGCCGGCGTTTGGCCTACTTGACCTCGACCGTTGCCCCGGCGCCCTCCAGCTGCGCCCGGGCCTTCTCGGCTTCCTCCTTGGGGGCTTTCTCGAGGACCGGCTTGGGCGCACCGTCCACCAGGTCCTTGGCCTCCTTGAGGCCGAGGCTGGTGAGGGTGCGCACCTCCTTGATGACCTGGATCTTCTTGTCGCCGGCGGCGACGAGGACCACGTCGAACTCGTCCTTCTCCTCCTCGGCCGGAGCAGCCGCTTCGCCCCCGCCCGCAGGAGCGACGGCGGCGGCCGCGGGGGCGGCGGCGGTTACGCCGAAGCGCTCCTCGAACTCCTTCAGCAGCTCGGACAGCTCGAGGACGGTCATGTTGGAGATGGCGTCGAGGATCTCTTCTTTGGCAGCCATGGTGGTGCTCCTTTCTCAGGCTTTCTTAGGCTTTCTCAGGGCGGTTGCCCTACGGGGTGTCCTGCTGGTCGGCGGGCGCCGGCCCGCCCTTGTCGATGACAGCCTTGAGGCCGTAGGCGAAGCTGCGAGGCACCGCCTGGACCAGGCCGGCGAACTGGGCGAGGGGCGCCGCCAAGCCGCCCGCCAACTGCGAAAGCAGCACCGGGCGGGGCGGTATGTCGGCCAAGGCGCCGGCATCGGACGCGGAGAGGACACCGTCGGCGAGAAGACCACCCTTGACCACGAGGTCGGGGTGCAGCCGGGAGAAGTCACGCAGCGCGCGGGCCACGGTGACGGCGTCCTCTTCGACGAAGGCGATGGCCGTGGGGCCCTCGAGCATGGCGTCCAGCTCGGGGAGGCGACGGTCCGCTACTGCGAAGCGCACGAGGGTGTTCTTGTAGATCTTGTACTCGCCGCCAGCCTCCCGGAGGGAGCGCCTCAAGGTCGCCAGTTCCTGCACGCCGAGGCCCCGGTACTCGGTGAGGATGGTGGCGCTGGAGGAAGCCATCCGCCGGCGCACCTCTTCGACCACGGCGACCTTCTCGGGCCTCGGGTTATCCATCGGTCCGCCTGCCTGCCGGTCCGGTCATCGCTCATCTCCTCGGGCGCTCGCCGCTCGGGGCCATGCAGGCACAGCCGCCAGAGAAGGGTTTCGCCTCGTCAGGCGGGCCCCTTCAAGTGAGGCCCTTTGAGCGCCGGGTGGCGCACCGGAGTTCTTCGGCGAGCGATTCTGTTGTCTTGGTTCGATTGTCGTGGGAAGCCCGCCCGTGCAGGCCGAGGAGCGAGACTACTACGAACCGGTGGCGGCCAGCTCCTCGTCCTCGACTCGGACCTTGTTGGGGTCCACCTTCACGCCGGGACCCATGGTGGAGGACAGGGTGACCGACCTCACGTAGCGGCCCTTGGACGCCGCGGGCTTGGCCCTCTGGAGCTCGTCGACGACCGCACGGAAGTTCCGCAGCAGATCGGCGCGATCGAAGGAGACCTTCCCCAAGGGAACGTGGATGTTGCCGTAGCGGTCGGTTCGGTACTCCACCCGCCCGCCCTTGAACTCCGTCACGGCGCGCCCCACGTCGGTGGTGACGGTGCCCGTCTTGGGATTGGGCATCAGCCCCCGGGGCCCGAGGACGCGGCCGAGCCGGCCCACCTGCCCCATGAAAGAGGGATGGGCGATGGCGATATCGAAGTCCAAGAAGCCCTCCTGGACGCGCTGCACCAGGTCGTCGGCGCCGACCTCGTCGGCGCCCGCGGCCCGCGCCTGCTCGGCGTCCTCGCCGGAGGCGAACACCACGACCCGAACGCTCTTGCCCGTACCCGCCGGCAGGGCAACGGTGCCCCGCACGATCTGCTCGGCCCGCCGAGGATCGACGCCCAAGCGGACGGCGAGCTCCGCTGTCTCGTCGAAACCGGCGTGGGCCAGGCTCTTCACCAGGTCGACGGCCTCTCCCGGGGTGTGCAGCTGGTCACGCCCGAATCGGCGGGTGGCATCGACGTAGCGCTTGCCCTTGGTCATGGTTCGCCTCGCTGGTCGGTCATTTGACCGAGATGCCCATGGACCGGGCCGTGCCGGCCACCTGCTTCCTGGCTGACTCGAGGTCGTTGGCGTTGAGGTCGGGCATCTTCACCTGGGCGATATCGCTGAGCTGGGCATCGGAGATGGTGCCCGGCGACTCCTTGCCCGGCGACGTGGCCCCCTTCTCGATCCCTGCGGCCTGGCGCAGCAGCACCGGTGTGGGTGGCGTCTTCAGGACGAAGGTGAACGAGCGATCCTCGAAGATCGAGATCTCGACCGGGATGACGCTGCCCCGCTGGTTCTCGGTGGCGGCGTTGTACTGCTTGCAGAACTCCATCGTCTGCACGCCGTGCGGCCCGAGCGCCGTGCCCACAGGTGGAGCGGGGGTGGCCGCCCCGGCGGGCAGCTGGATCTTGACGATGGTGGTTATGCGCTTCTTGCCCATTAATGCAGACCCTCGGAACTACCGGGCATGTTCGTCCCATCTACTCTCGTTGACATTCGGCATGTCCGCCTGTGGCGAACATGCCCGGTAGTTCCGCATGGCTGCATTATCAGATCTTGGCCATCACAGCTTGGCCACCTGGCTGAACTCGAGCTCCACCGGCGTCTCACGGCCGAAGATGTTGACCAGGACCTTGAGCTTGAGCTGGTCCTCGTTGACCTCGGCGATCTGGCCGGTGAAGTCGGCGAACGGGCCTTCCTTCACCCGGACGGTCTCGCCGATCTCGAAGGCCTGCGCCGGGCGGGTCTTCTTGGTGACCTCCACCCCGTGCTCCTTGACCCCGAGGAACGTCTCCACGTCCTTGCGGGACAGCGGCACGGGCTTGGCCCCGTGACCGACGAACCCGGTGACTCCCGGAGTGTTGCGCACGACGTACCAGGAGTCGTCGTCGAGCTCGCAGCGCACCAGCAGGTAGCCGGGGAAGACCTTCTTCTGGACCACCACCTTCTTGCCGTTCTTGAACTCGATGACGTCCTCGAGCGGGATGGTGACCTCGTAGATCCGCTCCTCCATGTTCATGGACGAGATCCGGCTCTGGAGGTTGGACTTCACCTTGTTCTCGTAGCCGGCGTAGGTGTGCACGACGAACCAGCGGCCGGGCCGGTCGTAAGGGCTGTCTTCCTCGACCTCTTCCTCGGCTTCCAGGAGGTCTTCGGCGGGGACGGCCGCCTCGCCGGGCAGGTCGAGGACGGCCTCATGGCCGTTGTCGGCGGTGTCGTCGGCAGCAGCCGGACCCGGGTCGATCTCGATGTCGTCGGTCATGATTGGAAGAGGAACAGAACGCTCTTGGCGAATGCGTAGTCGAGCACGAAGATGAGTCCGATCAGCACCACCAGGGTTATCAGCACGACGGTGGAGTAGTTGATGACCTCGCTGCGACTGGGCCACGCCACCTTGCGCAGCTCGGCACGCACCTCCCGCAGGAAGACGGTCGGAGAGGTGCGCTGTGAGGGCGCCTTCGGCGCCGGCCGGGTGGGCTGACGCTTCGCAGCTGCGGGCGAGCCGTCCTCACCGAGCTGGCCCTGGCGCTGCATCAAGCGCTTCGTCTGTCGGTTCATCGCCACCTCGGGCCATCGGACTGGTTTGGAGCGGACTGGGCTGGAGCGGACTGGATGGGCAGGGCAGGAGGGACTCGAACCCCCAACCGCCGGTTTTGGAGACCGGTGCTCTGCCAGTTGAGCTACTGCCCTTTGGGAGCGTCGGCCACAGCAGGATAACACCACGGTCAGTCGAAGAACTTCGAGCGCCGGCGCCGATCCGGCTCCGCCGGTCGGCGACGGCACCATCAAGCTCGCCGAGGAAGCTCCGCTTCCGAGGCGTAACTATCCGGCCAGGCGCATCTTTCGCTTGCCTCTGCTGGCCACCACGATGGCGCCGGCCGCTCCGGCAGCGGCGGTGGCGACGGCGATTCCTCCCAGATACGCAGCACGGTGACCGGTGAGCAGCAAGCGCATGGCGCCTCGCTCCCCGGCGGCCTCCAGGTACGCCAGGATGCCGGTCACCGTGCCCGGAGCGGGCTCGAGGACCTCGGTGCGGAGATGTCGCAGGGCCCGGAGCAGCTTTCGGTACTGGGCCAGCTCGGCCTGGCAGCGCAGGCAAGAGTCCACGTGGGCGAACACCTGGGAGCTGGCGCCCCCGGTGCCCTCGACCACATCGGGAAGGATCTCCGCTACCTGTTCACACCGCATGGGCGTCCCTCTCCTCGTTGTCCTCTCCCCTGAGCGGGAACAGCCGCTCGCGGAGCTTTCGCCTGGCCCGGTGCAGCCGCACCTTGGCTGCGCCCTCGCTGATCCCGAGCTCGGCCGCGATGACCTCGTGGGGCAGGTCGTACACGTCGCGCAGGACCACCACCGAGCGCATTTCGGGCGACAGGCTCGCCAGGGCCGACTGGAGCCTGTCGCGCTGGGAGGCAGCCCCCGCCCGGGCTTCCGGGTCGGAGTCCAGCCGGTCATCGGCCAGCACGTGGTCGTCGTCGAGCCTGTCGTGGCGGTCCCTGGTCCGGCGGGACAGGTGGCTGGAGGCGCAGTTGGCAGTGATGCGGTACATCCACGTGGTGAAGGCAGCCTCCCCGCGGTAGCGCTTCAGCCCCTTCCAGGCCCGGAGGTACGCCTCCTGCATCACGTCTTGGGCGTCCTCCTCCTTGCCGGTCAGCCGGTAGGCCAACGTGTAGGTGTCGGCGCACGTAGCCCGCACCAACTCCTCGAAGGCTTTCCTGTCGCCAGCTTTGGCGGCGGTTACCAGTTCGGCGAGCTCGAGCGCCATCTCGGTGTTTCGACCTCCCGGGTTTCGAGAACGTTACCGACGCCCTACCGCGTCTCCTTGTGGACCGTGTGCCGGCGGTCCCAGCGGCAGTACTTCTGCATCTCGATGCGCTCGCGATCGTTCTGCTTGTTCTTCATGGTGATGTAGTTCCGCCGCTTGCAGTCCTCGCAGGCCAGCGTGACCTTGATGCGCTTCTCGCTCTTTGCCATTTCGACCCCTTGTATCGATCCCGCCCGTTCCCCATCACGCCGATTCGGTAGCGGCGGTCGGACTCGAACCGACGACCCCACGATTATGAGCCGTGTGCTCTAACCAACTGAGCTACGCCGCCGTGCCTTGCGAGCTCCATGTCACTGCGAGCCCCCAAAGTTCCTGCGAGCCCCCAAAGTTCCTGCGAGCCCCCAGAATTCTGCGAGCCCTCTGTGGGAATCGAACCCACGACACCAGCCTTACCATGGCTGTGCTCTGCCGACTGAGCTAAGAGGGCACCGAGACCGGGAGGGCCCGGTGGCAACCGGCAATGATAGCCGTCGTGGCTGCCGCTCCCCCTCCAGACGTCCGGCTGGCCAAAGCCGACGACGCCGAGGCCATACGAGCCATCTACAACCGTGAGGTGACGAGCTCCACGGTGACCTTCGACCTGGTCCCCCGCACCCTCGAGGAACAGCGGGCATGGCTGGCGTCCCATGCCGGCGCCCACCCGGCCGTTGTGGCCGTGAGGGACGGCACCGTCCTCGGATTCGGCTCCCTATCGGCGTACCGGCCTCGGCCCGCCTACGCCACGACCGTGGAGGACTCCGTCTACGTGCAGCACGAGGCTCGGCGTCAGGGGGTGGGGGCGGCGGTCCTCGGGGAGCTGGTCCGCTTGGCCACCAGGCACGGCTTCCACGCCGTCATGGCCCGGGTGGTGGGGGGCCACGAAGCGTCGATCCGGGTGCACCGTGCCTGCGGCTTCGAGCTGGTGGGCGTGGAAAAGGAGGTGGGCCGCAAGTTCGGGCGCTGGCTGGACGTCGTGGTCATGCAGCGCCTGCTGTGAGGGCGACGACCGGTGGCGGTCAGTGACGCCCGGTGCTCTTCTGGTTCTTGACCACGATGGGCACCGTCCTTGGAGGAGAGCCAGACCATGTCGAAGTCCTCGTCGGCCCTGCGCCTGCGCAGCGGGGGACCAGGCGGGCGGACGTCGACCTCGTCGACCTCGATGTCCTCGACCTCGATGTCCTCGACCTCGACGTGGACCGTCTCCACCTCGCGAGGGGCTGCTCGGGCAGTCCGCTCCGGGACCGGCGGGTGGAGTACTGCAGCCCGTAGTGTGCGTAGAGACGTTCCTCCTCGTCGAGGGTGAGGGTCCCGTCGGGGTCGGCGTCGGGAACGCTGGTGACCAGGTCCTTGTCGTAGGCGAGGCTCACGCCGTCGTCCCGGGTGCCGGCACCGGCCAGCGGCACCAAGTTGACCCTGCCGCTGCCGGTCTTGACGGCGAGCCACTCCGCTCACCGGTCGCGTCGTCGACGTAGATGTCGGCGATGACGCCTATCTCGTCTCCATTGGGGTCGAACGCCGGGCGGTCGATCCAGAAGCGGAGCGCCGGGCAGTGCTGGCTCATGAGGTCGAGGGGGTCAACACCGCCACCATCGCCGTCGAGGACCGCTCCACCCCTGGCGCCGTGGCCGCCCGGGCCGAGCGCAGCAAGGCTGCACAGGCCTCGTGGTCAGGGTCGGAACGATCGGCTGCCGCGACAAGCGGCCCGGTGTCGATCAGGACCGGAACTGTCCGAATCCCTCCGCAAGCAGTTCGTCCACACGGGAGCCACGCAGGACATCAGATGAGCCGATACCGATGAAGTCAAACGAAGGATCGCGGTCTGCGCTCGGCTGGTCGACCTGCTCGACCAGCCTCTCGACGAGCATCCTGCGCGCCATCTCTTCGGGGGAGACGCCGGCCTGCGCCGCGCGCTCTTCCAGCCGGGCGGCCAACTCGTCGTTCAAGCCAAGCGTGAAGGACGTCACAGCGCCAAGCGTACGTCAGTCGGGGTTGCCGTCTCGCCTCTGCGTGGAGTTGTCCCCCCGACATGGGAGATCGCCGACCGGGTTCGTCCCGGTCGTGGTACCAGCCGCGCACTCATCCTCAGATGCTCCTTTGCCTGCCACGGCAGAGCTGCATCCGCCTGGCCCGTTTGCAATCGGTTGGTTGCAGGGCGAAGAGATGACACGCGTGTAATTCGACCCTGATA
>JADDQT010000316.1 GCA_016781225.1 Actinomycetota bacterium | reverse complement strand
GCAGGCCCACCACTCTCGCGAGCACGCGCGCTTGTCCGCAGCTCATCCGAAATCGGCGTTCGGTACGCCGGCGTAGGGGCGGCCGGAGTGACGGCGTCATCGTGGCTGACGCAGCGCCGAATGCCCGCTCTGGAGCGTTCTCGCCGTCACGCCGAGCTACGACGGGGCGACGTCGCTGGTGAACCTCGCCCTTACGCTGCAGATGACTCCGTGATCGTCACCGACTCGATCACGACACGCTCCTTGGGCGTGCCTGCGCCGGGTGAGCCCACGGACTCGATGGCCGACACCACGTCGAGGCCGGCCACAACCTTGCCGAACAGCGAGTACTGCGGGGGAAGCCCCACCCCGCTCGGGCCGCTCACGATGAAGAACTGGCTGCCGTTGGTGTCGGGACCGGCATTGGCCATGGCCACCGAACCGATCTCGTAGCGCCCGGGCCTGGGCAGCTCGTCCTCGAACCGGTACCCGGGACCGCCCCGACCGCTGCCCTCCGGGTCACCGCCCTGGAGCATGAAGCCGGGGATGATGCGATGGAAGCCGACCCCGTCGTAATAGTGGTACCGGGCCAGCACTACGAAGTTGTTCACCGTCTTGGGTGCGGCCAGAGGGTCGAGGGCGATCGTCATCGTCCCCTTGTTGGTCACCATCTCCGCGGTGTAGCTCCGCTCGGGGTCGATGCACATCGGCGGCGGGCCGTCGAACTGCTGCCGCTTCGGGCTGGAACCGTCGGCCGCAGGGCATTCGGTTGGCATGTCCGCTCCTCTCTCCGCTCGCCGGTGTCCGGCGACTAGGCGTTGGGCAAAGGTAGCCGTGGAGCGTTCGGCCCCTCCGCTCCCCTGCCTCGTCAAGCGCTGGCAGTGGTCAAGTCCACAGGTCACCCTGCCGAGGAAGTTGGTTATGACCACCACTGTGAGTAGTCGACACGTGCGCTCCATGGTCGACCTCCTCGAGGCCCAGGCCCAGGAGATCAAGGCGCTGCAGCGCGCGGTCCGCGACCTCGAAGGCCGCCTCGAGGTGCTCTGCCAGCTCGATGCCATGGTCGCCGCCCAGCTGCGGGACCCGCTGGACGCCATCGAGTACACCCTGGACGCGTTGTTCGGCCGGGGTCTCCATCCGGAGTTGGAGCAGGCAGTCGAACAGGCCCTGGTACAGGTCCGGACGCTGGCCGCCGTGGTGAGCGAGCTCGACGCACCCCAGAAGATCGGACCCGCACCGGTGGAGCGCAGCCGCCTGGTCACTGTTCCCCTCGACGGCCTCGTAGAGCAGGCGCTCAGCGTGGCCTCGCAGACCGTGGACCGGGAGCGGGTCGAGGTGGAGCTCCCGGCCGGGTTCATGATCACCACCGCCCCCCGCAGGCTGGTAGGCATCCTGGTCACCCTGTTCGAGAACGCTGCTGTGTGCGATCAGGCCGGTCCGATCGAGTGCCGGGGCGACATCGAGGACGGGTGGTTGCGGATTCAGGTGGCAGACCGGGGCCCCGCCTTGGTCGACGGCGACATCGAGTCACTGTTCGAGCCTCAGTCGGAGGAGGACGGCTGCGTGAGCAACCGTTCTGCGGGGATGTATCTGGTGCGGATGCTCGCCCGATCCCTGGGCGGCGAGGCCGCCGTGGAGAACCGTCCCGGTGGCGGAGCGGTGAGTTGTGTGCGGCTGCCCCAACGTCGCGACGGTGAGTGCGTTCGGTGACCACCCATCAGTGGCGCCAGCTCGACCAGTAGGCAGGAGACGCCGCTCCGGCGCCTACCCCTCGTGATCCCCGCGCTTCAGGGCGTCCCGGACGTGGTCGACGCTCGAGGCCACGGCATCGCTGATCACCTCCAGAGCACCCTCCCGCGGCAGGTGGGGATGAGGATGGGTGGGCGCCTCCATGATGGTTGGGCCGAGCGCGTCGCCGAGGCGGCGCAGCTCCTCAGGCGGGACCACTTGGCGGAGCTCGGCGAAGAGGGCTTCCTGACGACGAACGTGATCGGCCCAGAGGTCGGCGAACTCGGCGCCGGCGGCACTGTCGGCGTCGCCGCGCTCGACTTCGACCAGCAGCTCCTCCAGCCGGTGGTCCGTCTCCAGCAGGCCGTCGACGGCCACGTCGGCGTCGGGCAGATTTCGGCGGACGGCGGGATACAGCAGCTGGCTCTCGGCCACCAGGTGGGTCGACACCTCGCTCACCAGGCCCGGGCCCGCGCCTACCACCAGCATGCGGTCCGTCACCCGGTGGTGATCGGCCTCCAGCAGCTCGAGAAGATCAGCGGTCTGGTCGCCGCCTAACTGGTCGGGTGTCTCGTCCACGGCGGCGAAGGCTATCCGCCGAGACGAAGCACCCCCACCCTTCCGTCGGGAACGACGACGGTCCCGGTGATTGAATCGTCCCGTGAGGAAGTCGATCGATTTCTTCCTCGACGACCATCCCGATGGCGACGAGGAGAGGCCACGCACCGCATGGGCGGTCTCGGTCGTCGACGACTGCGACGGCTGCCAGGATCTGCGGGTGGAGCTCAACCTGGAGGAGGAGGGCGGGGCCGGGGCCGGCATCACCGCCCACCTGTCGG
>JADDQT010000315.1 GCA_016781225.1 Actinomycetota bacterium | reverse complement strand
GCGCTCGGCCAAGCCGGCGGCCACCATGGCCACGGCCGCTCCGGGGGCGGGCTGGGCCGCCAGCTGGTTGGTCAGGCGCGCCAGCTGGGCCTGCAGGCTCATGACGGTGGCCCGCAGATCCGCCACGGGCTGAGCGTGCAGATCCTGCCGCAGCTCCCCGAGGTCCTCGCTCAGGGCGAGGAGGGCCGCTCGCAGCTCCTCGGGCCACTCCTTGCTCTCGGTCGAAGTGGCCGCCATGAGATCCGTGACGCCGGCCAGGCCGTAGCCGATGCTGTCCACGGCCGCCGAGAGGTCGTCCAGGCGGGAAACGGTGCTCTCGGACCCTTGCGACCCCAGCTGAGCCTTGATGTCGGTGACGCCTTCCCCTAGGGCCGTGAGCGACGCCTGCAGCCCTTCGGGCCATTCCTCCTCGGCTTCGGACGACAGCGTCAGCAGGTCGCTCAGCTCCGTGAGTCGGCGACCGATGTCCTCGACCGAACCGGTCAGGTAGTCCAGCCGGGTCATCGCCCGCTCAGTCGGGATCGCCGTCGGGACACGGTCCTCCAGTCGCTCGAGGCGCTCGAAGACGTGCTCCAGCGCCCCCGCGACGTTCGTCATCGCCTCCTCGCGCCCGTGGACGATCTCGGACCCCTGGGCCTTCACCTGAGCCCCGATGAGGGCCATGCCCTCCCCGAGGGCCGCCAGCGACGCCTGCAGCCCTTCGGGCCATTCCTCCTCGGCTTCGGACCTCGCGGCCATGAAATCGGTCAGACCCGCGAGCCGGTGACCGATCTCCTCGACCGATCCGGACAGGTCCTCCAACCGGGCCAGCGCCCGCTCTGCGGGAATCGCCGCCGGCTCCCGGGCCTCCAGTCGCTCGAGGCGCACGGAGATGCGCTCCAGAGCGGCGGCGACGGTGTCGCTCGTCTCCTGATCCTGGGCATCCGGTCCTTGTCCGCTCGGTGCCGTCAGAGCGGCCTCGAGGGAGGACAGGCGGCGGTCCACTCGGCCGAGGACCTCCCCGAGCATGCCCATCAGTGCCTCGAGGAACGCAGTGGTGCCGCTCGGGGTCTCGTCGCCGGCGAAGATCTCCGCCCGTTTGGACTGACCATCATCGGGCAAGTGCCGTGTCCTCCTTCGACCGCCGCTGCCTCATTCTCTTCCACCGAGCCGCCGACTGCGACCCGCCTGGGACAGCACCCCGGGGTCGTACCCTCAGGCCCGCCAGACCTGGCCGCTGCGGAGCTCGCTCACCAGGCAGTCGACCACGTCCGAGAGCGAGCCTCCGCCGGCCACGATCTCCCGTTGGCGGAGGTAGCTCGGGCGCTCGGCCATGGCCACAGTCCCGCCGAGCTCGTCCTCACACCGGAGCTGGCGGGCCACCGGGCGCAGCTCGTCGGTCAGCCGGCGCAGCGCCTCTCGCAGCGGGATCACGTGACCCTCGCCGTCGACGATGATCTCCGCCTCCACTCCGTACCGGGCGGCCCGCCACTTGTTCTGGCGCACGATCCAGTCCGGTTGAACCTCCAACCTCTCCCCTCGCTCGTGGCGCTGGTCCATCCACTCCACCAGGCACTGGCTCAAGGCGGCCACGGTCGCCACCTCTGCGAGGGTCGGTATGCCGTCACAGATTCGTAGCTCGACGGTCCCGAACGTGGGGTGCGGACGGATGTCCCACCACACCTCTCGGATGGTCTTGATGGCGTCGGCGAAGATCAGCGCCTTCATGAAGCGCTGGAACTCCTCCCAGCTCTCGAACTGGTAGGGCAGGCCTGCCGTCGGCAGCCCCTCGAAGACCTTCGAGCGGGCCGAGGCCAGGCCCGTGTCGTGACCGTGCCAGTACGGGCTCGACGCAGAGAGTCCGAGGAGGTGGGGGATGTACACCCCGAGCGCATTGGAGATGGCGATGGCCTTCGCCGCCGAGCGGACACCGACGTGGACGTGGATTCCGAAGATCTGGAGCCGTCGGGCCGGCCACTGAACCTGTTCCACCAAGTCGTGATAGCGGGCGTCCGGGCTGATCTGCTGCGCGCTCCAGCTCGAGAAGGGATGGGTGCCCGAGCACAGCAGCTCCAGACCGGACTCGTCGGTGCGGGCACGGAGCTCGGCCAGCGTCTCCTCGAGGTCGGACCGGGCCTCGGCGGCCGTCTGGCAGACGCCGGTGATCACCTCGACGGTCGACTCGAGAAGCTCGTGCTTGGCCTTCGGGTGCTGTCCCCCGGAATGGCCGGCACCCATCTCGGCAAGGACCTTCGTCGCCGCGCTGCAGAGCTCGCGGGTCTCCCGGTCGACGATCTGGAGCTCCATCTCCACGCCCAGGCTCGAACGCTGCGAAGAGTGGAACTCGATGTCCATGCCACCCTGATTCTGCCCGCCCGATGTCCGGCCCCGGCGCATCCCCAGGAGGACGTACCTCGCCGGCCCAGAGGGAGGGTCGCCGGCGGCCCTCCCTCGACTCAGCGTCTAGTGACGGTGGCGCCGGCGGACCGCACGGCGGCGAACGTTCTTCTTCGCCTTGCGCCTGGCCGTCGCGCACGACGTCTTACGGGTGAGCTTGGCCACCCGCCTTCCGCGCACCCTGCGGACTC
>JADDQT010000078.1 GCA_016781225.1 Actinomycetota bacterium | reverse complement strand
GGTGGCTCCCCAGGTGGCCAGCGCCGAACGGAGCGGCCCCGCCATCCCGGCACCGAGGAGGCCGCCGGCATCGCCGAGCCGGCGACTTCCCTGGGCCTCGCCCCGGACCAGATGCAGGAGGCCACACACGGACGTGGCGAGCAGCGCGAACCCCAGGGCCATGGCGACAGGCGCCGAGTCCCGCCTGCCTCCGGGAGGCGGCTTGGGTCGCCCACGGACGAGCACGGCTCCTACCCCGACGAGCGCGAGCGGGAGCAGCACACGGCCCCAACCCAGCGCTGCCGCCGAGCCGTCACGGACGGCCCGCCCCACTGGGCCGGTGAGATCGGCGAAGATCCCGAGGCCTGCGAGGATGCCGCCGACGATGAGGACCAGGCCCCACACGTCGTCGGCCTGACGGCCCAGGTGGGTGGCGAGCCAGGCTCGCACCACTCCCTTTGGGGGCCTGGCCTTCTTGGCCGGAGGACGGCGTAGACGTGAAGCAGTAGCCACAATGTCAACAACCGTAACATCAGCCCCAAGTCCGACGCCCAATAGTGCTGGCCTTCGCCCGGCCTCTGCCAATCCGGTAACCGTCGAGCTGGCCGGCTGGGTGGAGCTGGTGGGTTACTTCCGACGGTCCGTACTAAGGAACGTCGTCTCTGTTCGTGCTGGTGCCTCGGGGAGAGCGCATCTCCCACCGGGCGACCTCCAGGGCTTCTTGGGCCGCCGACCGGAGTGCCGTCTCGGCCTCTCCATGCTCGGACCGGAGCGCCTCCTTCAGGATGGCTTCGATCAGCCCCAGCTTGTAGACGGCGAGCTGCTCCTGCCCTCGCAGCGCTCGCTGTGTCAGCCCTTCCAGGTAGAGCGGGGGCAGCGTCATCGGTGATCCGTCACTCTTCCCGGGGCTCGACCGCGGGGCGCAAGGTCAAACCTCCATCACCACGGGGACGATCATGGGCCGGCGACGCGTCCGCTGCTGCACGAAACGGCCCAGAGCCGAGCGCATGTGGCGCTTCACGCTCTCCGGGTCGGTGCCACCTTCGGCCGCTCCTTCCGCCAGCCGATCCACGACGGCCTGGCGGGCCTCGTCGAGCAGCCCCGCGGCCTCTCGCTCGAACACCCAGCCTCGAGTGACGATGTCCGGTCCGCCCAGCACCTCGCCGGAGCGAGCGTCGACGATGACGGTGATCATCACCACCCCCTCCTCGGAGAGCACCTGGCGGTCCCTCAACACGCCCCGGCCCACGTCGCCGACGGTCCCGTCGACGTAGAGGTAGCCGGCCGGAACCTCGCCCGCGAAGTCGACCCCGGCCTCGCTCAGCTCGATCACGTCGCCGTCCTCGGCCAGGAGCACGTTGGACTCGGCCACGCCCATCTCGATGGCCAGGCGGGCGTGGTGGGTGAGGTGGCGGTACTCGCCGTGAACCGGGATGAAGTACTCGGGCCGGGCCACGGACAGCAGCGTCTGCAGCTCACCCTGCATGGCGTGGCCGCTCACGTGGACGTCGGCCAGCCCGGCGTGCACGACCTCGGCACCCCGCCGGTAGAGCCCGCCGATCACCTTGCCCACGGCCGTCTCGTTGCCGGGGATGGCGTGGGCGCTGATGACCACCACGTCGTCGGGCTGCAGACGCAGGAGCTTGTGGTCACCGGCTGCCAGCAGCGACAGGGCGGACATGGGCTCACCCTGTGAGCCGGTGGAGATCACGCACGTCTTGGCCGGGTCGAGCTGGGAGATGTCGCCGATGTCGACCAGGGACTCGTCGGGGATGTGGAGGAGTCCGAGCTCGCGGGCCAGGGCCACGTTGCGCAGCATTGAGCGCCCCAGGGTGACCACCGTGCGACCGCTGGCCACCGCAGCGTCGGCGACCTGCTGGACGCGGTGGATGTGGCTGGCGAAGCAGGCCACGATGAACCGCCTGCCGGCGTGCTGGGCGAACAGGTCCCGCATCACCCTTCCGACCGAACTCTCGCTCGCGGTGTGGCCCGGCTCTTCGGCATTGGTGGAGTCGGCGAGCAGCAGGCGGATGCCGTCTTCGTGGGCGATGGCACCGATACGGCCCAGGTCGGTCAGGCGGCCGTCCACCGGAGTGGGGTCGAGCTTGAAGTCGCCGGAGTGCATCACGACGCCCTGAGGGGTCCGGAAGACGGTGGCGAATCCGTGCGGGACCGAGTGGGTGACCGGGAGGAACTCCACGTCGAACGGCCCGATCCGGCGCCGCTCGCCGTCGCGGACGGGGACCAGCTCTGTGCGGTCGAGCACTCCCGCCTCCTCGATCCTCCCGCTGGCCAGGCCGAGGCTCAGCTCCGATCCGTAGATGGGCAGGGACAGCTCTCGGAGCAGGAACGCCAGTCCCCCGCCGTGGTCCTCGTGGCCGTGGGTGAGAATGCATCCCTCCACCCGGTCGGCGTTGTCACGCAGCCACGAAAAGTCGGGTAGCACGAGGTCCACGCCGGGCATGTCGACGTCGGGGAACATGACGCCGCAGTCGATGAGCAGGATGCGCCCGCCCACCTCGAGGGCGGCGCAGTTGCGGCCGATCTCGCCCAGCCCCCCGAGGAAGGTGACGCGGACCGGGTGGGAGTCAGCCAAGTGGTGTGGGGGCGACATCCCCGAGGTTGGCCAGGACGCCGCGGGCGATGTCCTCCAGGCCGTCGGGAGCGGGACCCATTGGAAGTCGGCACTCGCCGACGGGAAGGCCCAGCACGCGCATCATGGCCTTGGCCGGAACGGGGTTGGGGGCCGCCTCGCTGGTCTCGTAGGAGTAGGACTCGAGCAGGGAGGCATTGAGGCGGCGGGCCTCGTCCACGTCACCCTTGGCGAAGGCAGCCAGCATCTCGCCGTGGAGGCGCCCAGTCCAGTGGGTGGCCACGCCTATCACCCCGCCGCCGCCGATCGCGCAGAGCCCGAGCGTCAGCCCGTCGTCGCCGCTGTAGAGGTCGAAACCGTCCGGCGCCTCGGCAACCAGACGTGCCGACCCCGCCACGTCGCCAGCGGCGTCCTTCACTCCCACCACGTTGGGCACCTCCCGGGCCAACCGGAGGAGGGTGTCGTGAGCCACCTTCCGGCCGGTTCGGGAGGGGATGTCGTAGACCAGGACCGGGAGCGAGGTCGCTTCCGCCACGGCCCGAAAATGCGACTCGATGCCTGCCTGGGAGGGGCGGTTGTAATAAGGCGTGACGGCTAGCACCCCGGCAACCCCGGCGTCCTCGGCATCCTTCGTGAGCTCCGCCGAGTGCCTGGTGTCGTTGCTGCCTGCCCCGGCGATCACGGGGATGGTGACTGCCTCTACGGTGGCCCTCCACAGCTCGCGCTTCTCGTCGTCGCTGAGCACGGCCCCCTCGCCAGTGGTCCCCGCCACCACCAGCGCATCACTGCCGTTGTCGGCCAGCCACCGGGCCAAGGCGGCGGCGGCGTCCAGGTCCAGGGCAGCGTCACCGTCGAACGGCGTCACCATGGCGGTCACCACCGCTCCGAAGCGTCCAGGCCCCGCCATCAGGCGCCGTGCTCACTTGATGCGGCCACGGGCGGCAGGCTACCAGCGGCCTTGCGGAAAGGGTCGGGACCTCAGTCGGAGAGGATGGTCACCCGAACGGTGGCGACGGAGCAGGCGCCCTTGGTGTCACATATCTGGTACTGGAACCAATCGTCGCCGCTGAAGTCGTCGTCGTCGTCTTTGGCTTCATAGAGGATGAAGCCGCCCTCGCCCGTGAGCTTGGCCTCGCCGTGGTTCGGCCCCTTGACCACGGTCAGGGACTTACGGTCAAGGCCGTCAGGGTCGGAGTCGTTGGCCAGGACGTCGACGAGCTCGAGCTTGTCCTCCCGCACGGTCCTGGCGTCATCGACGGCCACAGGTGGTTGGTTGCCAGCCCCGGGATTGCCCCGGCCGCCCTTGCCGGAGCGCCCCGGCTGCGGCGCGGCGTCGGTCGCCCTCACAGCGACTCCGGGGCCTGCGGCTGGAGCCGGCTGGATGACAGCCGAGGGCGGCGGGGGCTGAGCGGCAGTTCCTCCGTCGGGCGGCGGGGACGGCTGCTGCGCCGGCCCTGGGGGCTGCGCCCTACCTTGGGGCTGGCTCTGGGACGTCACACCCTCGGTGGTCGGAGCAGCGGCAGGGAGCTCGGCCGCCGCGATCCCGAAGACGGCAAGGGAGACGGCGGCAAAGCTCTTGGCGACCATGCCAGCGGCCGCACCTTCGGCCACCGACCCCGCATTGGCCACAGGACGCACGAAGGGCAGGTCGGCAAGCCACGCCACCGGCGCCATCACCCAGCGCAGACGGCCGATGGAGACGTTGAGAAAGGCTCGCACCACCGCCGGGTCGAAGTGGGAGCCGGCGCAACAGGCGAGCTCGTCCCGGGCGGCGGCGGGGCCCAACGGCCGGCGGTAGGAGCGGGGAGCCGTCATGACCTCGAAGGCGTCGGCGACGGCCACGATGCGGGCCGACATCCCGATATCCGCCCCTGCCAGGCCTCGAGGGTATCCAGCACCGTCCCAGCGCTCGTGGTGCTGCTCGATGGCATCCATCCACGGTCCCAGCCACGGCCTGAGGGCGGCAGCCATGCGCGCCCCGTCAGTGGGATGACGATGGATCACCGACCATTCCCCGGTACTGAGTGACCCCGACTTGTTCAGGATCCGCGGGTGGACACGTACCTTGCCGATGTCGTGCAGCAGGGCGGCCCACCGAAGACGGTCACGGTCGGGTGCCGGAAGGTGCATCTCCTCGGCGATCAGGTCGGTGAAGCCTCGGACCCGCTCCGAGTGTCCTCGGGTGCGACGGTCATGGCGGCTGAGCGCTCCCGCCAGGACCAGGATGTTGGCTGCGGCCCTGCTGGGGTCGCCCCCGACGCCGTCCCGCCTTCCCTCCGCCAGTCGCTCCTCCAGGTTGCGCACGGTGCCCGCCCGCAACGCCACACGGAAGCGCGACGGTGCCCGGTCAGGGAACAGCAGGGTCAACTTGTAGAGCGTTGCCAGGGGAAGGAGACGCCGGGCCTGTCGCTCGACCAGCACCAGAGCCAGGGTGGAGGCGGCGATGGTGCCCAGCCACCACAGAACGGTGGTAAGCGCCCCGTTGGGCCGGGGAAGCAGGCGGCTTGCCACGATTGCAGCCACCACGGCGGCCACGAGCGGGATGACGAGGACAACAGCCCGGACTGCACCGGCGTGCCACGGGCGCCCATTCCACCGGGCGGCGGGAGAAGGTTGCTCGGGCGCCCACGCAGGTGGGGCCGGCCAAGCGGTCGCCATGGCTCATAGAGTACAGACCCTCGACCGCCGCGCCACCCCCGAGTTACGAGTGTGCGGACGGCCGGGGTCCCTCTGGCGACAGAGACCGCGGGTAGCGTCGCACCGCATGAGTAACGACGCCTCTGCCCAGCGACACTCCCCCAGCCGCCGTACCCTCACCCTGATCATCGGGCCCGTCCTGGCCGTCGTCGTGATCGGGAACCTGGGGAACCTGTTCCACGCGCCGCTTCTCAAGGAGCATCCGATGTGGTTGGTGGCCATGGAGCCGCGCAACCGGTTCCTGCTCCTGGTGGCCCAGCAGAAGGTCTCGTTCTGGCCTTTCCTGATCGTGGCCAGCGCCCGCCGGCTCCTCTCCGATCCGCTCTTCTATCTGCTCGGCTACCTCTACAGGGACCGGGCGGTGCGTTGGATGGAACGCAAGATGGGCGAGGGCGGAGGGCTGGTACGAGGCATCGAGCGGGCCTTCGCCAAGGCGGCACCGGTCATGGTCTTCCTCTTGCCGGGTCTTCCCGTCTGCGTGCTGGCCGGCGCCACGGGGATGAGCCCCGTCCTGTTCACCGCCCTCAACGTCGTGGGGACGCTCACCATGGTGACGCTCATGTACCAGCTCTCAGAGGTCCTGGACGGGCCGCTCGGTGCCGTCAATCGCTTCTATGCCAACAACACCCGGACGCTGTTCATCATCAGCTTCGTCGCCCTCGGCCTGTATCTGGTGACCCAGTACCGCCAAGGGCGCGGCGAGGTGCAGTCCATCTCCAAGATCGAGGAGGAGCTGATCGGCGACGAGGAGACCTCCCAAAGGCGAGGTGGCGAAGCCGCCGAGCAGCAGGTGGCGGACGCGGGAAGCGCCGAAGGCGCCCCAACGGCTGCCACCGAAGAGAACCAGAGCGAAGGCCGAGCCGGCTCCGCCAGTCGGCCTGAGCGCGATTGAGAATCGCTGAGCAACCTCTGGTTGCGAGGCCACTGAGCAAGCTCCGCTTCGGAGGCGGCTAGAGCAGCGCGTCCAGGCCCACCGTGACGCCGGGCCGATCGGGCACGGCCTTTATCGCCATGAGGACACCCGGAAGGAAGGAGGTGCGGTCGTAGGCGTCGTGGCGTATGGAGAGCGTCTGGCCGGTCGTGCCCAGCAACACCTCCTGATGAGCCACCACACCGCGGAGGCGAAGTGAATGGACGCGGACCCCGGCCGGGCCCGCACCGCCTCGAGCTCCGGGCACGACCTCCTTGGTGGTGGGGTCCTCACCCCAGTCCCTCGAGGCCTTGGCCAAGCGATCGAGGGTGAGCATGGCCGTACCAGAGGGCGCGTCGACCTTCTCGTCGTGGTGCATCTCCACCACCTCGGCGGTCTCGAAGTAGGGCGCCGCCATCTCCGCGAAGCGCATCATCAGCACGGCACCGAGGGCGAAGTTGGGTGCGATGAAGCAGTTGACGCCGTCGACGAACAACTCCCGCAGCTCCTCCACGTCGGCGTCCGACAGCCCGGTCGTACCCACCACGGCGTGCACCTTGTGGCGGGCGCACCAGCGCAGGTTGGCCCGGGCTCCTTCGGCCACGGTGAAGTCGACGGCGACTTGGGCGCCTGCATCGGCGAGGGCCTCGGCGTCACCGGCCACCTGACCGGGAACGGCGACGTCGGCGACGGCGTGGATGTCGATGCCGACGTGATGAGGATCCACCGCCGCCACCAGCTCCAGCTCCGGGTCCTGGGCCACGGCCCGGCACACCGCAGAGCCCATGCGCCCTGCTGCGCCGAGGACACCGACGCGCATGGAGATCAGGCTACTCGCCGGGCGGCGAACGCTTCTTCGTCGACGGGCCCCACGAGGGCCAGCACCCGTTCGTTGCCGAGCACCTCCTCCGCCACCCGGGCGGCGTCCTCCAGGGTCACGGCCTCGATGCGGGACACGACCTCCTCGATCTCCGGCACCCGCCCGTGGACGACCTGGCTTCGCCCGATGCGATACATGCGCGCCCCTGAGTCCTCGAGCGAGAGCGCCATCTCTCCCACCAGGTGGCCCTTGGCCACCTCGAGCTCGCGGGCGCTGATCCCCGTCGCCGCCATGGCGCCCACCTGGTGGTCCAACACGTCGAGGACCTCGTCCAACCGGCTGGGCATGGTCCCGGCGTAGACGCCGAGGCCACCGGCGCCCTCGAAGCCGACCGGGTAGGAGTAGATGCAGTATGAGAGGCCGCGCTCCTCCCGGACGGACTGGAACAGGCGGGAGGAAGCGCCTCCACCGAGGGCGTGGTTGACGAGCGCCAGGGCGTAGCGGTCCTCGTGGTCGCGATCGAGGGCCCGCATGCCGACGACCACGTGGACCTGCTCCGTGGCCCTCCGGTCGACGGCGACGGGACGGGGCGTGCCGGACGGCTGGTGCCGGGCCGGGGTGCCGCCGCCGGCGTCTCCGCTGAACCGCCGCTCGACCCCCTCCACCACGGCGTCGTGGTCGAGGTTGCCGGCAGCGGCGAACACCACGTTCGCCGACCGGTAGTGCTCGGCGTGGAACGAGGCGATGTCCCCCCGGGTCAGGGCCTCGATGCTGGCCTCGTCACCCAGCACCTCGCGACCCACCGGATGGCCGGGGAAGAGCGCATCGGCGAACAGCTCGTGCACCAGGTCGGCAGGCTCGTCGACCCGCATGAGGATCTCCTCGAGGATGACCTGGCGCTCGCACTCCACGTCCTCTGGACGCAGGGCCGGGTTCCACAAGATGTCCGACAGGATGTCCAGACCGAGGTCCAGGCTCCGGTCGAGCACCCGCATCTCGAAGGTCGTGAACTCCTTGGTGGTGAAGGCGTTGAAGTCTCCACCCACGGCATCCACGTCCTCGGCGATGCTGCGGCTCGTGCGGGTGGGCGTCCCCTTGAACAGCAGGTGCTCGAGGAAGTGCGAGGCCCCCCACATCTCCGGGCCCTCGTCGCGCGAGCCCGTCCCCACCCAGAATGCGGCGGACACCGAGCGCACGCCGGGCATCGCCTCCGTGACCACGACCAGGCCGCAGTCCAGGCGGGTGGACCTGATCAACCGGTCACCTGTTACCGCCCCGCCGGGGGTTGCGGCGAGGGCCGCGATCACCTCCGGCACGGTCACCCCCGGGGCGGTCGCCCCCGGGC
>JADDQT010000314.1 GCA_016781225.1 Actinomycetota bacterium | reverse complement strand
CGGCGCGTTGCGAGACCGCCGGCTTTCGGCGATGTAGCGGCCCTCTTCGACGGCGTCGGCCATGACCCGGCACATGAGCGCGCCCGAGCGGATGGCGTCGTCGTTGCCGGGGATCACGTAGTCGATCACGTCGGGGTCGCAGTTGGTGTCCACCACTGCAACCAGGGGCAGTCCCAACTTGTTGGCCTCGGTGACGGCGATGTGCTCCTTCTTGGTGTCGATCACGAACACCGCCTCGGGCAGGCGGCTCATGCTGCGTATACCCCCGAGGTTGCGCTCGAGCTTGTCGAGCTCGCGGCTGATTATGAGCGCTTCCTTCTTCGGCATGGCCTCGAAGTCACCGGCCGCCCGCATGCGTTCGTACTCGGTCATCTTCTTCACCCGGCCGCTGATCGTGGTGTAGTTGGTGAGCATCCCGCCCAGCCAGCGCTCGTTGATGTACGGCATGCCGCACTGCTCGGCGTAGCGCGCCACCGGGTCCTTGGTCTGCTTCTTGGTGCCGACGAACAGGAGTGAGCCTCCGTCGGCCACGAGGTCCCGGACGAAGGAATATGCGACCTCGATGCGCTGGAGCGTCTGATTGAGGTCGATGATGTAGATGCCGTTTCGCTCCCCGAAGATGAATCGCTTCATCTTGGGGTTCCACCGGCGGGTCTGGTGCCCGAAGTGGACTCCGGCGTCGAGCAGCTGCTTCATGGTCACGACGGCCATCGTCGTTGGTTCCTCCCAGCGGTTGGCGGTCAGCCGGTGGCGGCGCCGCCTCGGAGGCTGGCGACCGTGGGTGCAACCGGCTGAAGGTGCGATCTCGGGGACTTGGTCCTCGTGCCTGGGCTCTCCGGGCCCGACCAGCCTAGTCGGCTAGCTCTGATGGGCCTCGTGACCCACCACGTGGCTGACGCGGCGGCACCCGGCGCAGCCGGTGACGAAGGCCTCCGTCTCCAGGCTCTCCTGCACCACCTCCGGGGCCTCCTGTCCCGTCTCCTCGGCAGCCCGCTGCCAAAGCGGCGTGTGCGGCTCGGACCGGTACGGACTGGGCGTGCCGCACCACGGGCAGAACTGCGGCGTGTCGATCTCTCCGGTGTTGGGGACCTCGGTCACGGCTCAGATGACCAGGATGCCGGGACCCACGTCGTCATCGCCCACATAGGCAACCTCGGGGTCTTCCTCCTCGTCGTCGGTGGCGGAAAGAGAACGGTCGTAGGCCTCGAGCAGCTCCATGGCCGGCCCCATGAAGTCCATCAGCTCCCGAGCCAGCTCGGGACCCATCTCCACCTGGTCGACCAGCGTCTTCAGCTCGTGCGCCGACAGTTCCTCGCCCCGGCGATGCACGCCGATCAGGAATTGATAGAGCAGCTCGGGCCCCATTGGGCCGGGCACATCGCCGCCGGCGCCCTGGGCCAACGCCTCCCACTCAGCCAGCGACTGCTCCGAAAGTGCCTGGTTCACGTCCCCATTGTGCCCCAGTGGCCCGATGGAGGGGTCGCCCTCGCCGAGGATCGGATCGAAGCGGTCCGACGTGGCGCCCGGATGGACTGCGAGGATTGATAGCCGTGCCTCCTGCACCTTCCTCGGTGGGCGTAACAGGACTCGAACCTGGGACCTCAGCCGTGTGAAGGCGAACCGGCCGGTTCTCCGACCAGCGCTGCCTACACAAAGGTGCTGGTCAGAGGTGTTTCTCGTGACCGCTGTTATCCGCTGGTGTCCCTGAATATCACCCAGTTCGCGGGGCATCCGCGGGGCGCTGGCGGGGCGCGGCCGCCCTTCCACCGGTCGGAGCGGGTATCAGGCTGCAAGAGGCCGAGGGACGGCAGGGCAAAGCCCCAGTCACTGGTCCGACGCTTCGATCGACGCTGCTGTCGGAGCATCTGACCGCGCGTTCTGGGCGCTTGCCGCTTTCGCGGGACGGCGCGTACCGGCAGTTCGGCGCTCGTCGACTCTTCCGACGACTCTCCTCGTCACCAGTCCGAGGGGGCTCGGCGCCGAGCGCCAGAGCTGATGTCGTTCTGTCTTGAGCGGCTCGGTCGCGGCAAGTGCCATTCGGTGGCGTCGTTCTGGCGCGCCGGCCTCCGCTCCTCCCCGTCACCCACCGGCACCTTGGGGCTACCCCGCGGACGACCCTCGCTGAGCATAATGCGGCGATCGAGGCACGCATATCGCCGGTTACTTCGCGCCAATGGTGCTCTCTGAGCCAGCGCACTGGGATACCCCGAGACCGGCCGCTCGGGCGCCAGCCGGCCCTTTGAGCCATCATGCGTTGATCGATCAGCATTGGAGTCAGCGGGAACGTCGTCTCCTTGGGGTCGTCGTTCTGAGCGTCGTCATCGTCGTTGCCGACATCATCGCTTTGAACGTCGCTGGGGAGGTCTCCTCGGCTTGGTGGCTTCTCGCCGTGCCAGTAGGGCTTCTCCTCGTTCCTGCCGTCGGCATCGTGTGCTTGGTCCTGCTGATCGGTCAGCGTCGCCCGCCATAAGCCGACGGGTTGACGCGTCCGGCTGGAGTCCCCTATTCCTGCGGCCGTGCCTCGGTCCCGGCGTTCTG
>JADDQT010000077.1 GCA_016781225.1 Actinomycetota bacterium | reverse complement strand
CTGCGCCATCAAGGATCTGTTCTCGAACCGGATCGTCGGCTACGCGCTCGGCCAGCGCATGACCGCCCAGCTCGCGGACGCCGCGCTGCGCTCCGCCATCGCTCGACGCCAGCCGCAGGGAACCGTGGTGGTCCACTCCGACCGCGGCTCGCAGTTTCGCTCCCGCGCCTACCACGCCGTGCTCAAGTCCGCCGGCCTCACCGGCTCCATGGGCAGGGTCGCCGCCGCCGGTGACAACGCCGCCATGGAGTCGTTCTTCGCGCTGCTGCAGAACAACGTGCTCGACCGCCGGCGGTGGCGCACCCGCAGCGAGCTCGCCTACGAGGTGATCGTCTGGATCGAGCACACCTACAACCGTCGTCGCCGTCAGCGGGCTCTCGGCCGGCTGACTCCCGTCGAGTTCGAACTCGCCTTCACCCCGCTGCCTTGTTTCGAGGCGGCATGATCAGTCACAACCACCGTCAACCAAACGCGCGGCAGACCCGCAGCAGGCGGTCGAGGCCGTCCTTCTAGTGCTGCTCAGGCCTGTGAGCAGCGCTTTTGTCCAGCTGGTTGTCCGGCCAGACCGCTGAAATCCGCCCCGTAGTAGAGCGGTCTACTTCAGGATCCCCGCCTGGCGGGTCTGTTGCCGGCTCTCTCTCTGGTGACGAGCAGGCAGGTGGCTACAATCGTGGTACCCAAGTGGCGTCAGGGAGGTCTCTGCCATGGAAGTCGGTGTACGCGAGCTGCGGGACAACTTGAGCCGCTACCTCGACCGTGTCCGCTCCGGCGAAGAGATGGTGGTCACTGACCGGGGACGAGCCATCGCCCGCGTCCTTCCTATGGGTACCGACCGTGTTCTCGACCAGCTCATCGCCGACGGCGTCGTCACACCGGCACGCAAACAGTCCCGTCGCCTCCCGCGCCCGGTCAAGGCCGCAGGCACTGTTTCTGATCTCGTCGCAGAACAGCGACGGTGATCGCTTACTTCGACACCTCAGCCCTCGTCCCCCTGCTCATCACCGAGGCCGGATCCGTCGTTGCCGGCCAATTGTGGGAGGCAGCTGATCGGGTGGCGAGCGTCCGGCTCGTGTACCCGGAGGCTCGCGCCGCCCTCGCTCAGGCCCACCGCCTCCAGCGCCTCTCTGCCCGCCAGCTGCGAACAGCGGTGCGGGAGCTTGACGACATCTGCGACCAGCTGGACATCGTCGAGGTTGACACCGCCCTCGCTCGGCGGGGCGGGGAACTGGCCGAAGCTCATGCGCTTCGTGGTTATGACGCCGTCCACCTGGCCGCCGCCGACAGGCTGGGCGACCCGGAGCTCGTGATGGTCGCCGGCGACGACTCGTTGCTGTCGGCCGCGGATGCAGAGAACCTGGCTTGCGCCAAGATCGGCTGACCGCGATCACCCATCGGTGTGAGCCGGTTTGGGCGGTGCTGCCACCGTCCACGACGCCAGGTGAGTCGATACCGACCAGCTGGCGATCCGCTCCCGGTCGGCTCCGGCTGGCATTGAGCCTTGATCCACCGATGAGGTAGCGGTCTGACGGTCCGCGCATCCGCGGAAAAGCCTCCCAGGGCTGGGACGATGACGGTGTTCGAAGTCATCAACCGGCCCAACCCGGGAGGCACTTCCAGTGAGACAAGTATCGCACGCCATCGACGGTGTCGAGGTGACTTTCGACGAGCCGAACTTGGTGGCCAACGCGGGGCTGTTGTTGGTGGGCACGCTCGTCGTCCGCCTCGGGCTGGAAGCGCTTGTCGACGCCACTGTGCGCCTCGGCGGGCGGGTCGGGGGCGCTCGTCCCGGTCGCAAGGTGCTCACGTTGGTGCACGCCATCGTGGCCGGCGGCTCGCATATCGACCACGCTGACGTGCTGCGCGCCGGTGGCACCGGTCGGGTGCTGCCGCATCGGGCGATGGCGCCGTCGACGTTGGGGACGTTTCTGCGCTCGTTCAGTTTCGGTCACGTCCGCCAGCTCGAAGCGGTGGTGGGGGAGGCGCTGCGCCGGGCATGGGCGGCGGGCGCAGGCCCGGCGACAGCGCGCCTGGTGATCGACGTCGACTCCGCCATCTGCGAGGTGGCCGGAAAGCTCAAAGCCGGCGCCGCGTTCGGTTACACGAAGGTGTTGGGCTACCACCCGCTGCTGGCCACCCGAGCCGATACCGGCGAGGTCATCCACGCCCGGATGCGCAAAGGATCGGCCAACACCGCCCGGGGCACACGTCGCTTCGTTGAAGAGCTCCTGGCCCGGGTCCGCCGGGCTGGTGCGGTCGGCGAGATGGTGATGCGCTTCGACTCCGGATTCTGGTGCAACGACACCATCGCCACCCTCGCTCGTCTCGATGTCCGCTACACGATGGCCGTGCGCACCAACAACAAAGGCCCCGCCAAGGCAATAGTGGCCATCGACGAGGACGCCTGGGTCGACATCGACTACACCCCCGACGGCCAGGCCCAGGTAGCCGAGTGCACCTACAAGGGACGTCGTCTCATCGTGCGCCGCACCCGGCTCACCAACTCCCACCAAGCCAAGCTGTGGCCCGACTGGCGTCACTTCGCTTTCCTCACCGACCTCAGCGACGACGCCGTCAGCGTCGACGCCTTCCACCGTCAACATGCGGTTGTCGAGCTCGCCATCCGCGACCTCAAAGAAGGTGCCGGGCTCGAGCACGTGCCGTCGGGCAACTTCAGCGCCAACAGCGCCTGGTTGCAGTGCGCGGTTCTCGCCCACAACCTCATCCGCTGGGCCGCCACAATCGACCAGGACCCACCCGTCGATCAGCTCACCGTCGCCTGCACCGTTCGCACCCGGCTCATCGCCGTGCCCGGCCGTCTCGTCAACCGCGCCGGCACCATGACCCTGCGGGGGCCACTCAACTGGCCGTGGGCAAGGTGGTTCGAACGGCGCCTCGGTGCTCTGCGTCTTCTTCCCCTCCAACCCGGCTGACGTCATCCGGGCGGCCGGGCGCACCGCAGACGATCTCCTACGCGCTGACAACCCGACAGGCACCAACCTCTGGGTCGACGCGTCCCGACGCCGGGAAACCATTTCCCTCGGGACCGATCGCCTCATCGGGCCACCTGTGCCTCGATGAACCACCTCCCACCGGGGCCGATCGGTGGATTCAGGTTGAGTCATCCGCTGCCATTCGCTCGAGTTGGGCGTCAAGCGCCAGGCACCGATCCCACCATTCCTCGAACGCCACGTCGCTACGACGGACTGCTCGCAGCCACTCCGCCGGCTCGCCGACAATCGGGAGCTGGAGTCGCCAGGTCGTGAGGAGCTCCACACACTGGAAGCCGAGCCGGGCCGCGTGCATCGCGTACTTGGTGTCGTAGCCGTGCTCGGCAATGAGCTCCTCGCGTCCTCCCCCTCCGCGGCGACCATGACCGCCCCCTCGGAGACCAAGCAGCCGGAGTGTCTGGGACTGCATGTATCCCCGGTACCTCGGGATGACGTGGCGACCGACGAAGGCCTCAGCCAGGGCTCGCAGCTCCTCCCCCGCTTGTGTGCTGTGGAGCACCGGCGCCCACAACGCCATGAGAATCGACGGGTTCCCCGACGCAGCGAGGCGCAGGAAGCGGCGCAGGGAGTGGAGTGTTCGGTCCGTGTCGCCCGGCCCCGATCGCGAGCCCTCGGGTTGGGTCCTTTGCATGAGAGTCCGCAAGCCCTGGTCGTCCAGACCCAGGACCTCGGCCGCATCCTCCACGACCACGCCCATCTCGTCGTGGTCCTCGCCGCCGGGCAGCCCGGTGCCGTGCGCCGTCGAGCCAACCTCGACGAGGAGGATCGTCGACTCCGGAAGTTGCGGTATTTCCTGCGTCACCGAGACGACGCTACGCCGGGTCGCTCGCTTCGCTCGCCTGCCGCCTACCCAAGTCCCGGTCGCCCGCCCAGCCGCGCCGTCGAGAGCGGGTCCTGGTGACGCTCCTACACTTGTCGGCATGGCACGCCGGCCGACGACGGTCGAACTCGATGAGGGGGTTCTCGACGCACTGCGTCGCGCTGCTCGGGCAGAGGGGCGGCTCGAAGCAGAGGTTGTTGAGGAGGCCCTTCGCCGCTACTTCGGGCTTCGCGGTCTCGCCGTCCTCGCAGACATTGCGGAAACACAGGCGGCCAACGACGTGTCGATCCGTGAGGAAGAGGCAATGGCACTCGCCGTTGAGGAGCTGCGGGCTCTGAGAGCCGAGCGAGCCAGCCGGGCTTCCGCCTAGGTGCTCCGGGTCGTCTTCGACCCTAACGTCCTCGTCTCGGCAGCGATCCACCCCGCTGGGGTTCCTGGGCGCCTCGTCCAGCTGGCGCTGGAGCGCAGAGTCTCTATCGTGGCGTGCCCCGCGCTTCTCGACGAGCTCCACGGCGTTCTCTCGCGTCCGAAATTCCATCGCTACATCACCGAGGACCAGGGAGCTGAGTTCGTCCTGGCGATCGCTGGTGCCGTCGAGATGCACCCTGACCCGGCTTTCGTAGCTGGTCGCTCACGCGATCCAGCAGACAACTACTTGCTCGACCTCGGGCAGAGCGCCGGTGTCGATGGCATCGTGTCGGGGGACGGCGACCTGCTCAGCGTCCGAGATCATGAACCACCGGTCATTACCCCTCGACATCTCCTCGAAGAGCTCGGCACGGCGAACTGACCCACCCCCTGCGCTGTGAGCGACGACGCGATCGAACCCGCGACCCTCATCTTGGCAAGGCGGTCGAGGCCGTCCGTCTCGTGCTGCTCATGCCTGTGAGCAGGCGTTTCGTCCGGCTGGTTATCCGGCAGACCGCCCAGACCCGCCCAGTAGTAGAGCGGTCTACTTCAAGTGCTCGGCTCGGTGGGCACCGTTTGGATGGCCCGAGCGTTGTGAAACCCGGAGCGTTGTCTATCGCACATGACGTCCAGGCTTCCCGCGACCATCGACGTCGTGCCGGAACCTCTTCCCCGAGCCAAGGTGTAGCAACACCCCAAGCTCATCAGGGAGCACGCCTTCGACAAACTTCGCCTGCTCGACTGCACCTTCGCGGAGTTCGACATCGCGCTTCGGCAGGCCGAAGTCATCGAGGAGAGCATTCTCGAGGCGGACTTGCTGAAGGAGCTGCTTCTCGTCGTCGAATGGAAGCGTCCTCTTCATGTCGTTGTCCTAGTCGACGACCTTCGCCGCGAAGAGCGCGTCGTCACGGTGTACCAACCCGATCCTGTCCTGTGGTCGTCGGACTACCGTAGGAGGCGCTGATGAGGTGCGAACACTGCGAACAGGGCGATCGGCAGCCGGTCAAGCGGGCCAAGCTGGCCGAGCGAGACGGCAAGGTCGCTGTCGTGCTCGAAGTTCCCATGGAGGAATGCCCGGCATGCGGCGAACGCTGGTTGCCTTGGGACGTCGCTCGTCGCCTTGACGAGCTCCTCACCGCGATTCTCGCTGGCGATGTCGAGGTTGGAACCCGCCATTTCGGTACGCACGACGCTTCGGCGGCATAGCTAGCTCCGGTGGATGCTCGGAGTCGCTCAGGCCACCGGGCAGAGAACGGGAGCTAGCGGGAGGGGACCATGCCGGGCATTTCCAACCGACGGCAAGGTGCAATGCTCCGCGCCGTGCTCCAGATCCTCTTGGAGCATCCCGATGGACTTCCTGCTCGGGAAGTGCTCGAGAAGTTGAGAGTGCTCGTGCCGTTCAACGAGTACGAGAGCGGCCACTACCCCAGCTCTCCCAGTGAACCCGGCCATGAAGGCCACCCGGTTCTGGACTGTGAACGCGGTCAAGGCCGGCTGGCTGATCAAGAACAAGGGCATGTGGAGAATCACGGAAGAAGGCCGCGTTGCGTTCGAGAGGTTTCCCGACCCCGACGCCTTCCTTCGGGAGTCCTCACGTCTCTACCAGGATTGGAAGCGTTCCCGACGAGTTGCTACTTCGCCCCAAGTCCGTGCGCTCCGAGGAATCCCGGCCGACGAGGCCCCGGCTGCTGACGGCCGAAGCCAAAGGGGTCGAGCCGTCGCGTATCGCGCTTGTCGCCGCCTCAACCCCGGTTCGGTTGGATCACGACTTGCGACGAGGTCGATCAAGGCCGCGGCTGGTTTCGATGGCGTTGTAGATATAGCGCCAGCGTTCTTTCGTGCGAGGTGCCTCACCGCGGAACTCGATCGATGCGAGCATGAGCACGTCGGCCTCCGGCAAGGCTTCCTCCTCAGCTAGCTCACGTAGCGCAGCCGGTACCTGTGGTTGGGCTGGAGCCAACAGTTTGCGACCGAGGAGGTCCGACATGGTGACACCCAGCGCTTGCGCGAGGGCGTAGAGAGTCTTGCCGGACGGCCGCACGTCCGTTGAGTCCGACTCGAGGCGGTGGAGGTAACCCTTCGACACGCCGGCCTTGGCTGCGAGCGCCGAAAGGCTCAGCCCGGAGTCCTCCCGGAAGCGACGTATCCGGGCGCCGATGCCTCCGAAGTCGTCGCGCGTTGGGATCTCAACCATCGTACGCCGCTTCGTCAGCGGGCGCGACGGGCGATGACGAGGACTCGATCACGGTGCACTCCTTCGCTGTCGACGAACGGGTAGTGGCGCGCGTGGAGCTCAACCGGCCCCGCTGACTGCTTCGTGAGGTCGTCGATGCTCGTGACGCAGTTGACGAATGTCCCATTCAGGCATTGGTTCAGCACGTGGTCGTCCCGAACCGACTTGTGGGCCGGGAGATAGGGCCAGTCGCCATTGGCGAGAGAGGACGTCACACGCAGCCGCGGTTCACCTCTAGGGTCGCGGGGCTTCGTAATGACTTCCATGCGGATGAGCAGACTCGGTTCCGGCCAGAGGGCAACGAACCGGCGGGCGGCAGCTTCGAGGCTGGCATCGCAGTCGTTGGCGAGATCTGAAACTGCGTCGAGGTCGAACGACGCGTCAACGATGACGGAGCGCACGTACCGAGCTGGCATCAACAACTCGCTCGCGGCGATGTCGCAGAGCACCTCGTTGGGATCTAGACGTGAACGGGTCGAGAGCGGCGTGCAGCGGTACTGCGGCGCGTGCTCATAGCCGGGGAGGAAGGTATGAGCGACTTCGTGGAGGATCGTGAAGCGCTGTCGTCCCGGGGGGTCGGTTTCCCGGACGCGGATGACGAGCTCATCGTCCACCATGACCAGGCACCCGGCCCAAGCGAGCGGTGATCGCTCCACGCGGTTGATGCCTTGATAGGACGCGACGACCTCTGGCTCGACGGGCGGCTCGAGGTCGAGGAGCTCAACAAGCTCAGCGGCGATACTTGCGACGACTTCCTCGTCAGTCGCGCCGGGGAAGCGAGCGCGGGCTTCCTCGAGGAGGGATAGCAGCGTCATCGTTCCCGACAACGGTAGTGGTGTTCACGATCACGAACGGGAATGGACGCTGTCAGGCGGTAAGATCGGCCAAGTCGAGGCCATGCAACTCGGCCAGGATCCGCAGCCGCCGAACAGATCGGCACAGGCAGGCCGGTGCGCGGGCGGTCACGCTGTCGAGGTAGCCGTGCTTGGGCGTTTCCGGGTTCTCGCGGTACTGGATGCCGGGTCCTGTCGGGCCGAGGGCGTAGCTGGCCAGGTCGGGCGTGGCCCGCTTGAAGGCTTCCCCAGCGAGGAGGGCGCCAGCCAGGGCGGTGACGAAGGGCGACGCCACCGCCACCCGCGTCCCCGACGATGTCTCGACCACGCTCTCGCCGTAGAGCAGTTCGGCGGCGTTGAGATCGTCGAGGGTGCGGCCCCGGTAGAGGTCGAGCGCTCCCGTCCGCAGCCCGCGGTGGCCCTCGATCTGGCGGAGCGTGTGCTCGTCGAGAGGCCGCGCCTGCACCCGCAGCTCGTTCACGATCCGCTGGTCGATGCCTGTCTGGGCGGCGATGAGCCGGTTGCGGATCGTGTGGCCGTCGAGGACTTCGGCCATGTGGAGACAGCACATGCACGGGCCGGTGCCGGTCCGGTGGCCGGACACGGCCACAAGGTCGGGGGCCGCGGCCGCGTTCACCACCTCGAGGGGCAGCGAGTCCTGGATCGCCTCTCGCGCCTCGCGACTGTCGACGGCGACGAGGACGACGGGCAGCCTCGGCTGGGCAGGCTGTGCGGCTTCCCAGTCGGCGACGGTGCGGACGTGCGGGTCGACCCGCAGCAGGGTGTGGTGCGCCAGCGCATCCCGCGCCTCGGTGGCCTTGGCCACGGTCTGGCTGGCGGCATCGGCGGTGGCGAGGATCGAGCGGTAGGGGTTCGTGGCTTCCAGGTGCTGTGGGTCGCACACCACGAGCGACCCGGCCAAGTCTGGCTCGAAGGCCATGGTGTAGACGGCGGCGCCGCCGACCGAGCCGGCGCCGGCGAGCAGGTCGTCGAGGGTCCCGATCGAAGGCGGGACGGGGTCGGCGA
>JADDQT010000313.1 GCA_016781225.1 Actinomycetota bacterium | reverse complement strand
GGCCTGGGCCAGCACGGCGTTGACGACCTTGGCGACCTCTCGGTCTAGTCGAGCTCGGCCAGCAAGCCGGCCTGGCGGGCGGCGCCGAACAGGCGGTCCGGGCTCTCCAGCCCGGATCCAACCGGCCCCCGCGCCAGCGCCTCGTAGGCCACCACGTCGCCGGTCTTCAGGTCGACGATGGGTTGGTAGACGGCATGTATGCCCCCGTGGCGGACCAGTTCGCCGATGGTGGGGGCGGCCATGACCGAAGGTACCGTTTCCCCGATGCCCCGGCGTTTCGGCTACTCCCGCTGGGACGGCACCCAGGCGGGCTTCGAGCTGGACGCCGAAGAGGTGCTGGCACAGATCACCGACGACGTGCTGTACCACGGTGACCTCAACGCCGCCTTACGGCGCCTCCTCCAGGGCGGGATGCCCGATCGAGACGTCGCCGGCATCCGGGAGCTGCTGGAGCAGCTGCGCCGGCGCCGCCGGGAGGACCTCGATCGCTACGATCTCGGAGGGCCGTACAACGAGCTGGCGCAAGCCCTGAGAGAGGTAGTGGACACCGAGCGGGCCGCCCTCGATGCTCTGCCCGAGGCGGACGCCGCCCGACGAGCGCTGGAGCTCGACCTGCTCCCGCCCGACCTGGCCCGGCGGATCCGTGCCCTCCAGGAGTACGACTTCGTCTTCGAGGAGGCCCGCCGGCGGTTCGAGGCACTGCTCGACGACCTGCGCCAAGAGCTGGTTCGGAGCCAGTTCAACCGCATGGCCGGCGCCATGTCCGACCTCGACCCGGCGCAGCTCCAGCGGGTCAAGGACATGGTCAACGACTTGAACCGGCTCCTCGAGATGCGCCAGGAGGGCCAGGACACCACGCGGGAGTTCGATGACTTCATGGGCCGCCACGGTGACCTCTTCCCGGCCAACCCCCGGACCCTCGACGAGCTGCTCGAGCAGATGGCGGCCCAGATGGCCGCAGCCCAGGCCATGTTCGACTCGATGACGCCCGAGCAGCGATCCCAGCTCCGGGCGCTCTCCCAGCAGCTCCTCGCCGACGTCGACCTCCAGTGGCAGCTCGACCGGCTGGGGCACAACCTGCGCCAGGCCGTCCCCGACGCCGGATGGGACCGTGCCTACGACTTCGCAGGGCAAGACCCGTTGGGCCTGGCGGAGGGGGCCGGAGTGCTCGACCGCCTGGGCGACCTCGACGACCTGGAGAACGTCCTGCGCTCTGCCGCCAACCCCGGAGCACTGGCCGACGTGGACGTCGACCGGGCGAGGGAGCTCCTGGGCGAGGACGCCGCCCGGTCGCTGGAGCGCCTGGCCGAGCTGTCGAGGCTGTTGGCCGATTCCGGGCTGGTGGAGAACCGCGAAGGCCGTCTGGAGCTGACGCCCAAGGGTTTGCGCCGCATCGGGCGAAATGCCCTCGCCGACCTGTTCACCCGGCTGTCCAAGGACCGCCTCGGCCGCCACACGGTCGATGCCCCCGGCTCCGGGCACGAGCGGAGCGACGCGACCAAGCCATACGAGTTCGGCGACCCCTTCAACCTCAACATCGAGCGCACCGTGCGCAACGCGCTGGCCGCACGAGGGGGCGGGACACCGGTGCTCCTGTCACCGGACGACTTCGAGGTGGACCGGACCGAGACCCTCACCCGGACGTCAACCGTCTTGATGCTCGACCTCTCGCTGTCCATGCCCATGCGGGACAACTTCCTTGCGGCCAAGAAGGTGGCCATGGCCCTGCACTCGCTGATCTCCACCCAGTACCCGAGGGACTACCTGGGGATCGTGGGTTTCAGCGAGCTGGCCCGGGAGATGAAGCCGCGAGACCTGCCCGAGGTCTCGTGGGACTTCGTCTACGGAACGAACATGCACCACGGCCTCACCCTGAGCCGGAAGATGCTGGCCCGACAGCCGGGCACCAGGCAGATCGTCATGATCACCGACGGCGAGCCCACCGCCCACGTACGGGACGACGGCGGGGTGTTCTTCCACTACCCACCGGCGCGCCAGACCGTCGACGCCACCCTCGCCGAGGTGGTCCGCTGCACCAGGGAAGGCATCAGCATCAACACGTTCATGCTCGACGCCACCCCCTATCTCAAGGCGTTCGTGGACGAGCTGACCCGGCTCAACCGGGGCCGGGCGTTCTTCACCACCCCGGAGACGCTCGGCGACTACGTGCTCGTGGACTTCATCGAGCAGAAGAGGGCCCGCCGGTCGGCGTCCTGAGGCAACCTTGGCGACGGTTACCGGCCTAATTCGACGGGGACCGTCGCCAAAAGGGCGAGCCGTCAGCTGGAAAGGCGGTCCTCGAACAGCCGCAGCGTCTGCTCGTCGAAAGCCACCAGGCGCACCAGCTCCACATTGGTGGGAGTGGAGCGGATCGTGCCGACGGCGACGGTGGCCGCCTCGTCCTTGGGGTAGCCATAGACGCCGGCGGAGATGGCGGGGAAGGCCACCGAGCGGGCGCCCAGCTCGTCTGCCACCTCCAGGCTACGGCGGTAACAGGATGCCAGCAGCGCCTCTTCGCCGCCGCCGCCACCCCGCCAGCGCGGCCCCACGGTGTGGATGACCCAGCGAGCGGCGAGGCGGT
>JADDQT010000007.1 GCA_016781225.1 Actinomycetota bacterium | reverse complement strand
GGGGCGTCCTGCTCCCCCACTACAGCCCGCTCAAGGTAGCCGAGAGCTTCCGGCTGCTCGACGCCCTGTACCCGGGCCGCGTGGACCTCGGCGTGGGGAGGACGGCGGGTACGGACCCGGTCACCGAGGCCGCCCTGCAGTACCGGCCCGGCGCGCTGGGCGACGAGTACTTCGCCCAGAAGGTCGAGGACCTGGTCGGCTTCGTGGACGCCGCCCTCGATCCGGCCCACCCCTATGCCAAGGTGCGCGCCGTCCCCGAGGGCCCCGGCGGGCCGGAGGTCTGGATCCTCGGCTCCAGCAGCCAGGGCGCAGCCTGCGCGGCCTACCTGGGCCTGCCCTTCGCCTTCGCCCACTTCATCAGCTCCCGGTTCGGGCCCCAGGTGATGCACGGCTACCGAAGGGGCTTCACCCCTTCACCGCGGCTAGCCGAGCCCCGGGCGATGGTGGCCGTATCCGCGCTGTGCGCCGACACCGAGGCCGAGGCCAGGCACCTGGCCACCTCGGCGGCGGCATGGGGCTTGCGGCCCGAGGGGCCCGAGCGGGGGCCGTTGCTCCCACCCGGCGAGGCTGTCGCCGGCCTGACCGACCTCGAGCGGGCCCGCCTGGCCCAGCGTCGGGCGGACATGGTGGTGGGTACCCCCGAGCAGGTGAGCGCCGCCCTGGGCGACCTTGCCCGGGCCTTCGCCGTGGACGAGGTCATGGTCCTCACCGTCTGCCACGACCCCACCGCCCGGCTCCGCTCCTACCGGCTGCTGGCCGAATCGATGGGATAGCTTCTGCAAAGGAGGACCCGGCAGGGAGGACCTGGCATGGAGAACCCGGTCAAGATCGCGCTCGCCGGCGGTGGTTTCGGGAGCAAGGTCGCGCTTCCCGTCTACCGCGAGCTTGACGAGTTCGAGCCCGTAGCGGTCTGGTCGCGCCGGCCAGAGCGCGCCGAGGAGCTGGCTCAGGAGGCCGAGGCGGAGCTCGGGACCTCGGACTTCGACGAGCTGCTGTCCTTCCCGGGCCTGGAGGCGGTTCACGTCGCGACCCCGGTGTCGACGCACGCATCGTTCGCCGTCGCCGCCGCCGAACGCGGGCTGCACGTCCTCTGCGAGAAGCCGCTGGCGGAAAACCTACGCGACGCACATCGGATTGCCTCTGCGATACGTGCCGCCGGGGTCGTCGGGGCCGTGGACTGGGAGCTTCGCATGAAGGAAACCCGTCGGCGCCTGGTGGAGCGGGCCCGCGAGGTCATCGGCAGCCTCCGGATGGCATCCGTGTCACTGGTCCAGTCCGACCACGCCGAGCCCGACTCCCGTCCGTGGACGTGGGTACACGACGCCGGCATGGGAGGCGGCCGGCTCCAGGGTTACGGTGTCCACGACCTCGACCTGCTGCTCCAGCTGTTCCCCGAGGTGGAGGCGGTGGCTGCCGTCACCGAGGTGGGAGTGCCCATGCGGAGCACGGGCGAGGGCGACGAGATGCGCCGAGTCACGGCCGAGGACACCTATGCGCTCGTGCTCCGTTTTGGCGGCGGTGGGATCGCCGTGGTGAGCCTGGTCTCCACCGCCCGCCACGGGCGAAACGACGTGATCGAGCTCCACGGCGACGAGGGGACGGTGAGGCTGGACGCCGACGAGATGTTGTGGTGGGGCCGGGCCGGAGACGAGCTCCAATCCGAGGGCCCGCTCGACAGCAGCTCCACGGAGGCCTTCAAGTTGGTGGCGCGGAACTTCTGGGCCGCCATCCGCGAGGGCGCCGCCCCGGACCCCTCCCTGGACGAGGGACTTCGAGTCCAGGCCGTCTTCGACGCCGTCCGCGTCGCGGACGTGGAGCGGCGGTGGGTCCGCCCGGAGCCCTCTGCCTGAACAAGGCTGAGCTGGCGGAGGAGAGGACCTGAAGTACCTCCTGTCCAATTGGAAGATGCACACCACCGTGGGCGAGGCCGTCACGCTGGTCGAGACCATCCAGGCGGCCCTCAGAGAGCGGGTCCGGCAGGGCCGACCGCTGCCCAGGCCCATCATCTGTCCCCCCTTCGTCTCCCTTTTCCCGCTCAGAGGCCTGATGGACCGGAAGCTGCTGCGCCTCGGCGCCCAGACATGCCATTGGGAGGCCACCGGCGCCTATACGGGCGAGATCTCCCCCGTCATGCTGCAGGACCTGGTCGACTACGTGATGGTCGGCCACAGCGAGCGCCGGGCGGCGGGAGAGACCGACGGTCAGGTCGCCAGGAAGGTCGCCGCTGTGGTCCGGGCCGGTCTGGTCCCCATCCTCTTCGTCGGGGAGCAAGAGCCGACCGAAGATGCAAGCCGTCAAGCCGAGCAGCAGCTGATCGAGGGACTGTCACGTACGGACCCGAGCAGCCACCAGATCCTCGTGGTGTACGAGCCCGTGTGGGCGGTCGGCGCCGAGCAGGCCGCCGGCGCAGACCACGTGCGCAGGGAGGTCGAGCGCCTCAAGGAACAGCTCGGCCGCCTCGGCGCCTCGCGTCCGGAGGTCATCTACGGAGGCACCGTCAACGACCAGAACGTCGACCAGTTCGCTGACCTCGACATCCTCGACGGCGTCGGGGCCACCCGGGCAAGCCTCGACTCACACCGCTTCGTAGACATGCTCGACCGGATCGCGACCCCGCCGGGGCCCTGAGGGCTGCCCGACCCTCGACCATTCGTCGCTCGAAACCGGGAGGCGGATAGCTTGACGGCGCCCGACGAGGCTCACCTGAATGTTCGAGCGGACCCGACCCACCAATCGCCTTCTCATTTCGGCCCTCGTCGTCCTCGGCGGGCTAGGGACCATTGCCTTCGCCCAAGCCGAGGTCCAACCACCCATGGGAGGCTCCTACGGCTACGGAGCCATGGGGGCGGCGCAGGCTCAGGGCGGCCTTGGCTCCATCAAGCCGCTGAGCGGCCACGAGCTCCTGCTCGTGCTGCTCCAGTTCGGGCTGCTGCTCCTGGTGGCTCGGATCCTCGGCGAGGTGGCCGTTCGGCTGAAGCTTCCCTCGGTGGTGGGCGAGCTCATGGCCGGCCTGGTGCTCGGACCCACCATCCTCGGATCCATATCCAACAGCTCCTTCGAGTGGCTCTTCCCGCCCAAGGTCGCCCAGTTCCACCTCCTCGAGGTCATCTCCTGGCTGGGTGTGATCATGCTGCTGATCCTCACGGGGCTGGAGACCGACGTGAGGCTGATCGCCCGCAAGGGCAAGGGTGCTGCGGCTATCTCCGCGGGCGGCATCGTCGTCCCGTTCGCCACGGGCCTGGCGCTCGGCTACCTGCTTCCCGAGGAGTTCATCGCCAAGCCCGATCAGCGCCTCGTCTTCGCCCTCTTCATCGGCACGGCCATGAGCATCTCGGCCATTCCGGTGATCGCCAAGGTGATGATGGAGATGAACGTCATCCGCCGTGACATCGGCCAGGTCACCTTGTACCGGACGACGTGCTGTCCCTCATCGCCACCAACGTCACCGACAACATCCGCGAGCTCGAGGGCGGCGTCGGGGATGATCGACGACACGGTGGGTTGGATCCTGCTGTCGGTCGTGGCCGGCATGGCCAAGGGCGGGGGCGGCAGCGGCGGCACGGCGCTCAAGTCCGTCCTGGCCGTAGCCGCAGTTCTGCTGTTCAGCTTCACCGCCGGCCGCAGACTCGTGCCTGCCGTCATTCGGCTGCTCGACAACCACGTCGGCGGCGACATGGTGAAGATCTCTGCGCTGATGGTGATGGCCCTCGGGTGGGGGGCGCTCACTCACGCCCTCCAGCTCGAGGCCGTCCTCGGGGCCTTCATCGTCGGGATCCTCGTCGGCGAGGTCAAACGCTTCGACCATCACGTGCGGCGCTCCTTCGAGCACGCCACTCTGGCCATCTTCGCCCCCGTCTTCTTCGCCACCGCCGGCCTTCGGGTGGACCTGGGCGCCCTGTTCCAGGCGAAGGTCTTCGTCGTGGCCGTGATAGTCCTGGCGGTGGCCATTGCCGGCAAGTTCGTCGGTGCTTACGCCGGCTCGCGCATCAGCCGCCTGGGCCATTGGGAGGCGCTTTCCATGGGCGCGGGCATGAACGCCCGGGGCGCCATGGAGATCATCCTGGCCACCATCGGCCTGAGCGTCGGCGTGCTCACCCAGAACATGTTCTCCATCATCGTCGTCACCGCCATCGTCACGTCCCTCATGGCGCCACCCCTCCTGCGCTGGACACTGGGGCACGTGGAGATGGGCGAGGAGGAGAAGGAGCGCCTCGAAGCGGAGGACCGCCGGCGCGGCAGCTTCGTCGCCAACCTCAAGCGAGTCCTGCTCCCGACGGCTGGGGCCCCCGGCTCGGAGCTGGCCGCTCGGCTCCTCGGCCTGCTGGTGGCCGAACAGGACGTCGAGGTGACCCGGATGCACGTGAAGTCCGGAGCCAAGGACCGACCCCGAGACTCTGACGAGAACGACGATGAAGCCCTCGACGACGTCGAGCGGCGGTTGGACCTCCCGAAGTCCCAGATCCGCCGGATCGAGAGGGGCGACGATGACGGCGGCCGATTCGCGGAGTTGGTGCTCGTCGAGGCCGAGAAGGGCTACGACATGCTCGTCCTCAGCTCTTCGGGGGTTCGATCGGAGCGGGGCGGCACCCTCTTCGGCGAGGGGGTCGACAACCTGGTCCAGGATGCGCCCTGCCCGGTCCTCATCGTTCGCTCTGCCGCCCGGGAAGACGATGACGAGGGCAAGGGCGAGGGCGAGGAGGCAGGAGCCGCGCCGCTGCGCCGCGTCCTTCTGCCGGTGACCGGGGCGGAGACCGATCGTCATGCCGCCGAGGTCGCCTTCGCCCTGGCCGCCAACCGTGACACGGTCGTCGAAGTTCTTCACGTGGTCCGAGGGGGCGACCGCCGAGCCCGCCTCAGTGACGACGAGGCGGTGCAGGAGGCGCAACAGGTCGGCGAGGACCTGGTGGGCAAGATCGCCGAGCTCGGCCACACCCTGGGCGCCACCGTCCACACCGAGGTGGTCGTGGCCGACCACGACGAGGAGACCATCGTGGAGAAGGCGGAGTCGCACGCCGACCTGGTCGCGATGGCTCGCAGTCGGGCACAGGTGAGCCAGCGAGCCTCGTTCGGGCACCGCGTCGATTACGTCGTCCGTCACGCCCAGTGCCCGGTGGTGGTGGTCAGCAACCCGTGATCCCTCGGAGGCCGTTACTTGGATGATCCGAAGCGGGACGAAGCCACGGCTCGCTTCGCCGAGCTCGTGCGGGAACCTGATGACGACATCCCGCTCGACGAAGCAGCCATGCTCATCGCGGCCCACGCCCACCCCGGGCTCGACATCGCCGCCGAGCTCGCCCGACTGGACGACATAGCCCGAGGCTGCGCTCCCGGCGACCTGGACGGGCTGCGCCACCACCTGTTCGAGGTGTTGGGATTCTCGGGGAACACAAGCCGATTCGGGGACCCCCGGAACTCCTTCCTCAACGACGTGCTGGAGCGGCGGCTCGGCATTCCCATCTCGCTGGGCGTGGTGACGATGGAGGTCGGGCGCCGAGTGGACGTGCCCTTCGAGGGCATCGGCATGCCCGGGCACTTCCTGGTTCGACACGTGGCGGAACCGAGGGTCCTCGTTGACCCCTTCGGCGGCGGACGCATCGTCGACGAGGCCGCCTGTGAGGCGCTGTTGCGATCGGTGTACGGACCGTCCGCCGTCTTCGACGCCTCCATGCTGGCCCCGGTGGCCAAGCGCGCCATCCTGGCCAGGATGCTGTCCAACCTCCGCCAGCTCTACCTGGCGGCCGGTGACGTTCGCTCGGCGGGGTGGGTCCTTCGTCTTCGGACCACGATTCCGGCCGACACGGTGGCCGAGATGGCCGACGTGGCCTCGGCCCACGCTGCCCTGGGCCGTTTCGCCGAGGCCGCCACCGTGCTCGAGGACCTGGCAGCCCTGCTCCCCGAGGACTCGGCACAGCGGGCACGGGCGGAGGCCAAGCTGCAACGCTCCCGCCTCAACTGAGGGAACCCGAACCCGAGCCGAGGGGCCGGCAGGGGTCGGGTCCTCGACACTGCCGTTTCTCCGCAGGTATATTTCGCCCGAACCAGCCGAATTGATCAGCGGCGCCTTCGCGCCCCGACGGTGAACTCACGTCCACAACGCAGGGAGCGGCTCTTGGTGTGCACTCGACGGGTTCGGGGCCTGGTCACGGCGATCATCGCCACCTTCCTGCTCGCCACCGGCGTCGTGTCCCCGGCATACGCAGCCGAGCGGTCGTCGGACCCCGGTGCCCGGCGCAAGGAGGTTCAGGCCCAGCGGGCCCAGAAGGCGGCCGAGGTGGACGTCCTCAAGGCGAGCGACAGCGAGCTCGAGCAGGCCCTCGATGCCATCGAGAGCAACCTTCGTCGCCAGGAGGCAGCAGCCGCCTCCGCCGCCCAGGCCGCAGAGGCGGCTGCGGCTTCGGCGGCAAGGGCTCGGGAAGCCGAACGGGCCACGGCCGCCAAGCTCGGGCGGCTACGCGGCGCCATGCGCCGGGAGGCCGTGGACGCCTACGTCCGCGGACCTTCCGACGAGGTGGTCACCGCCTTCAAGTCCTCATCGCTCCCCGAGATGGTCGCCAAGCAGCAGCTGATGCGCGCCGCCATGGGGGCGGGAGCGGATCGTGCCGACGAGCTGCGGGCAACCAGGGAGGATCTGGCCATCCAGCGGGCGGCGGCCGACAAGGCCGAGCAGCAGGCAGCAGCTCGGCGGAGAGAGGTCGACAACCGGCTGGGCGAGCTCACGCAGTCCCAGGCGAAGCAGGAAGAGATGGCGGGCTCGGTGGAAGACCGCTTGGAGAAGGCGCTCGCCGAGGCCGACTCGCTGGCTGCCATCGACGGCCAGCTTGCCGCCGAGATCGCCCGCCGGCAGGCCGCTTTGGCTGCGAGGGTTGCCGTTCGGGCACCCCGCAGGCCTTCGAGACCCTCGGGTCCTACCGTGCGAGCCGGTCCCGGGAACCTGACGACAGTACGAGGCATCGTCGTCGCCAGCGAGATCGCCGGCCAGGTGGAGTCGCTTCTGGCCGCCGCCCAGGCTGACGGGTTCTCGTTGAATGGCGGCGGCTACAGGAGCTCCGACGGCCAGGTCGCGGCCCGGCGAGCCAACTGCGGCGGTGACGTCTACAACAAGCCCGCCTCGCAGTGCCGGCCACCGACGGCCCGCCCCGGGCAGTCAATGCACGAGCGGGGGCTGGCCATCGACTTCACCTGGAACGGCCGACTGATCAGCAGCGGGAACCCGGCCTTCCAATGGCTCAGGGGCAACGCCAGCCGCTTCGGCCTGTACAACCTGCCACGGGAGCCGTGGCACTGGAGCACCAACGGCAACTGAGCCCGCCAGCACCTCGTAGGACAACGAAGACGACGAGTCGATCGGTCAGGTAGCCGCCGGCCGGCGGCGGGACTCCCAGCGACCGGCCAGCTCCGCTGCCAGGCCACCCACGCCAATGCAGCAGGCGAGGTCCAGCGGAGCCCGCATACGTGGAGCCGCCACCGTGACCGAGCTGAGGACGGTGAAGACCACCGCGGCCAGGACCAGCGGACCGATGCCCGGACGGTGCCGCAGCATCCAGAGCCCGACCACGCCGAGAACGAGGACGTACCAGGCAAAGGGAACGCTCCATGCCTGAAGCTCGACGTTGCGACCGTCGTTCACCAGCGCCACGTCGTTGCGGCCGGGTTCGGGCTCGAGGATGTTCTGAAGGCCCCCGGGGGCGATCCGGAGGACGTGGAAGGGATCCCTGCGCAGCTCGGCCAGAGCATGGCGCCGAAAGGCGGCGTCCAGCTCGGCCTCGTTCCCGATCCCGGCTCGGAGGTCGGCGAAGCGAGGGTCGAAGTACCCGTCGACGAAGCCGCCGGACGCCTTGGACTCGGGTGAGTAGACGGCATTGAGATTGAATCCGTTCGACGTAACCAGGACTGGAGTGCCCATTCGGGCCCAGTTCCGGAGCACCCACGGTGTGACGACCAGAGCCATGCAAACGACGAACAACGAGGCGCGCCTCCAGCCCAGCCGCCACACCACCCACCCTGCGAGGACGACGACGAAGAACTGGGCACTGGGCCGGGTGAGGAGAAGGAGCCCACCCGCGAGACCGGCCCAGACGGCCCGCTGGTGCAGCAACAGCAGCACGATGGCGGCCAGTAGGAGCAGCCCCAGGGGCTCACTCAGGGGGAGGCCGTCGTTGAACACCAGAGGCGGGTACACCGCAGCGAGCAGTCCCGTCACCAGGCCCGCTCTTCCACCCGCCAGGCGCCACGCCAGCAGCGACGCCAGCACGACCACCCCGGTGCCCAGCGCCACGTTGAGGACCTGAGCCGCTCCCAGCTTTGGCCCTGTGACGGCGTACACGCCGCCCAGCAACAGCGGGTACAGCGGTGGTCTGAAGGCCGTGGCGTGCGGGTAACCAAAGGGAAAGCGATGGACCATCCCCCGACCGTCTCCCACCGCCGCCGCCAGCGAGTGATAGTGCAAGGCGTCACTGGCGGGGACGTAGTGCGGGAGCACGATCACCACGTACAGGATCCGCACCCCGATCGCGACCAGGCCCACCGCCAGAAGCCAACGCAAAGGCCGCTCAGGCTCAGCTCGCAGGGCGCGCCGCACGAAGCTGAGCAACGGCGGTCGGGCCATTGTCGATCAGGCTACCGGCGGCATTTTGGGGGCGGTCGGAGCGGGGTCGCTCGACGCCTTGGTGACATTGCATCACGCTGATGGCGCAATGGAGTCCCGACGCCGGCGTCGCCAGGGAGAGGCACAAGAGGCGCAGGGAGTGGGCCACACCGACCTGGACCGCCTTCGGGCACGGATCGCCTCGCTCGAAGCCCGCTTCCTCACCCCGGCACGGCAACCGGACGAGCCGCCGCCGCTGAAGGCCGTTCGCACAAAGGAACGGGTCCCGCCGTGGAGGAGAGAACTGGCCGGGCTGATCCTCGTCTTGGTGGTGACGAGGGTCGTACTCGTGGTCATCGGACTGGTCTCTCGGAACCTGACCCCCGGACCTGTGGTGCACCCCCAACCGCTGGGTGTCGGGCCCTCCTACTCGAGCCTTCCCTTCCTTGACGTATGGGGCCAGTGGGACAGCTCCTGGTACCTGAGCATCGCCCAGGACGGTTACAAGCCGTTCCCCCTCGAAGGCCCTTTCCCGAACTACGCCTTCTTCCCGCTCTACCCCTTCCTCGCCCGGACGGTGGGGTGGTTAGTCGGGGGCCCCTTCGTCGGTGGCCTGGTGGTGTCCAATGTGGCTCTCCTCGTGGCCTGCGTTTTCCTGTACCGCCTCGTGGCCCTGGACGACGACCCCGCTACGGCGAGGAGGGCGGTGAAGTACCTCGTCGCCGCGCCGGCCGCGTTCCTCTTCTCCGCCATGCTCAGCGAGTCGCTCTTTCTGGCCCTCGCCGTGATGTGCTTCTACTTCGCCCGTACCAAGCGCTGGTGGGCGGTGGGTGTGCTCGGATTCTTCCTGGCCCTGAGCCGCGCTCCCGGAGTCCTGGTCGTGGTCCCACTGCTTTGGATGTACATGGAGCAACGGGGCCGCTCGCTCCGCCGGATACGGCCCGACGTCCTCTCGCTCGCCGGCTTTCCCGCCGGCCTGTGCGTCTTCATGGGCATCAACGAGGCGTTGACCGGAGATGGGTTGGCCTTCACCCGCATCCAGGTCACCGCATGGGGCCACCGTCTCCAGGACCCCTTTTCGGCGGTATGGCGCAACCTCACGGGGGCCAACCACATCTGGCGCTTCAACGGCTGGTACCTGATCGTGGTACTGGCCCTCACCCTCGTCTTCGTGCGGAGGTTCGGCACCACCTACCTGTTGTTCGTGCTCGTCTCCGTGCTGCCCCCAATGTCGTATGGCGTGTGGTACTCGATGGTCCGCTACACCGTCGTGATCTTCCCGCTGTACGTGGTTGCCGCCCGTGTCACCGTCTCCAGGCCCCATGTCGACCAGGCCGTCACCATCACCTTGGCCCTCCTCCAGGGGTTCTTGATGAGCCAATGGGCCAACAACAGCTCGCTCGTGATCTGAACCGCCGGAACCGATAGCGTCTCCAGCGGCGGACACCATGAGCAGTCACCCCCACACCCGGGCATTGGAGATCGCGTGTCGGACCGCCGGTGCTGCCAACTCGCCTCACGAGGCCGGAACGCTCCAGGCCCCCCAGCCGGCAGCTCGCCTCGAGCTCGGCGCGCTGCTCGTGACGGCACGGCCTCGGCAGTGGGTGAAGAACCTGCTGGTCTTCGCTGCACCGGGGACAGCCGGGCTTCTCACCGACTCAGGTGTGGTCACCGCCGCCGCCGGAGCGTTCGTCGTGTTCTGCCTCGCCGCCAGCGGCACGTACTTCGTCAACGACGCCTTGGGTGTCGCCGCCGACCGCCTTCATCCAACCAAGAGCCGCCGGCCGATCGCGGCCGGAGTGGTCGACGTCGGCTTGGCCAAGGTGCTCGGGGGCCTGCTCCTGGTGTCCAGCGTGGCCTTGGCTCAGGCCGTGGCCGGGTGGCGGTTGGCTTTGGTCGTGGTCGCGTACGCCGCCATCCAACCGCTCTACAGCGCCTGGCTGAGAAACATTCCCATCGCCGACCTTGCCGTCGTGGCCTCCGGGTTCGTCCTGCGGGCCGTGGCCGGCGGTGTGGCCGTGGGCGTGCCCATCTCCCACTGGTTCCTGATCGTGACCTCGTCCGGCTCGCTGTTGCTGGTCTCGGGCAAGCGCACCGCTGAGCACATCCATCTGGGCGAGCGACGCGAAAGGCACCGTCCCACCCTTGGCATCTACTCGCTCGGCTTCCTTCACCACGTGCGCTCGGTCGCCGCCGCCGTGGCCATCACCGCCTACTTCGCGTGGGCCGTCGAGAAGGCGGGCGCAGCCCAGGGAGCAATCTGGTTCCCCCTCTCGGTCGTCCCCTTCGTGGTCGTCACCCTGCGCTATGCCCTGCTCCTCGACGCCGGCAAGGGCGGGTGCCCCGAGCAGCTCGTCTTCGAGGACCGCGCCCTTCAGGTGCTGGCCGTGGTGTGGGTGGCGACCGTGGCCGTCGGCGTCTATGCGGGCTGATGCCGGCGGATCACGGCGTGATGGAGAGGTTGTCCACGAGGTCTTGACCGGGTGGGGAAGGACGGCGCCCACCCGAGCGGCCGTGGCCCGACCGGCCCGAAGAGACGAGGTAGACGCTCTGCTCGGTGAAACCTACGGCCGAGGTGTCATCGGTCGCGGCCTGGGACGCAGCTACGGCGACGCCGCCCAGTGCGCCGGGGGCCTGGTGATCGACCTCACCCGTTTGGACAGGGTCCACTACGTCGACGCGCTGAAGGGGCTGGTCAAGGTCGAGGCTGGCCTCAGCCTCGACCTCCTGATGCGGCTTCTGCTGCCTCTGGGTTGGTTCGTTCCGGTGACGCCCGGCACCCGACACGTCACCGTGGGGGGTGCCCTGACCGCCGACATCCACGGCAAGAACCATCACGTCGACGGCAGCTTCTGTGACCACGTCGAGCGCTTCACCTTGGTCACGCCGACGGGGACCGTGGATGTCAGCCCCGAGGCGGAACCCGACTTGTTCTGGGCGACCGCGGGCGGCATGGGCCTTACCGGCGTGGTGGTGGACGCCACCGTCCGCCTCTGCCCAGTGGAGACGGCGTTCGTCCGCGTGGACACCGAGCGGGCCCGAGACCTCGACGACGCGCTGCATCGCATGGCCGGCGGTGACCACCGCTACCAGTATTCGGTGGCATGGGTCGACTGCCTGGCCCGGGGAGCCTCACTCGGGCGCTCGGTTCTCACCCGTGGCCACCACGCCCGCCTCGAAGAGCTGCCAGACCGGGCGCGCCCTTCGGCGCTGGACTTCGGCCCGAAGGCTTTTCTCGGCGCGCCGCGCTGGTTGCCGTCCACGCTCTTGAACCGGGCCAGCGTGCGGGTCTTCAACGCCATGTGGTTCGCCAAAGCTCCGTCTCTCGAGCGAGGCCGGATCCAGCCCCTCCACGCCTTCTTCCACCCCCTCGACGGGGTACGGAACTGGAACCTCCTCTACGGGAGGCGAGGCCTCGTTCAATACCAGTTCGCCCTCCCGTTGGGCCAGGAGGCCGTTCTGGGCACGGCCCTCGAGCGCCTGAGCCTGGCCCGTTGCCCCTCCTTCCTCGCCGTGCTCAAGCGCTTCGGCCCTGCCAACCCGGGACCGCTCTCGTTTCCGATCCCCGGATGGACGCTGGCCCTGGACGCACCCGCGGGCTGGGGCGGGCTGGCGCCTCTCTTGGACGGGCTGGACGAACTGGTGGCTGAGGCCGGCGGCCGCGTCTACCTGGCGAAGGACTCACGTCTGAGACCCGAGCTCCTGCCCGCCATGTATCCCCGGCTGGACGAGTGGCGCCGCGTGCAAGCCAAGGCGGATCCCGCCGGGTTACTCCAGTCCGATCTCGACCGCCGGCTCTCCCTGATCGAGCGTGACCGCGCCCGATGAAGGATGCCCTCGGGTCCCCCCAGTCCATGTTGCTGCTCGGCGGCACCTCCGAGATCGGACTGGCCACGGCCAAGGCGTTGGTGTCCCGGCGCACCCGCACCGTGGTGTTGGCCGGTCGCCGGCCCGCCGCCCTCGAGGCCCCCGTCGAGGAGTTGCGCGCCTTGGGCGCCGAGCGAGTCGAGGTCCTTGCCTTCGACGCTGACGACACTGCCTCCCACGCCGACTTCGTCGCCCGCGCTTTTACCGCCTGCGGCGACATTGACGTGGCTCTCCTCGCCTTCGGCGTCCTCGGTGATCAGCGCTCGGCAGAGGACGCCCCGGAGCAGGCGGTGGCGCTGTTGCGAACCAACCTGGTTGGCGCGGCCTCTTTAGGCTTGCACGTTGCCCAACACCTGCGCCGCCAGGGTCACGGCACGTTGGCCGTACTGTCATCGGTGGCCGGGGAGAGGGCGCGGCGTTCCAACTTCGTGTACGGCTCCTCCAAGGCCGGCATGGACGCCTTCTTCGAGGGCCTGGGCGACAGCCTGGTGGGCTCGGGCGCCAACGTGCTCCTGGTGCGGCCCGGGTTCGTGCATACCAAGATGACTGCCGGGCTGGACCCACCACCATTCTCGACCACGCCGGAGAAGGTGGCCGAAGTCATCGTGAAGGCCATCGAGAGCGGAGCGGAGCGGGCTTGGGCTCCACCCCAGCTGCGCTACCTCATGTCCGCGGTCCGCCACCTCCCCCGCTCCTTGTTCCGCAGGATCGAGGTATGACCGCGCCGGCCCGGGCCGTCGCCGCCTTCGACCTGGACGGGACCCTTACCCGCGGCGACACGCTGCTGCCCTTCCTGCGCCGTGCCCGTGGCGGCACCCGTGTCGCCTGGGCACTGCTCGTCCACTCGCTGCCAATCACCCGAGCCCTCGCCGGAGGTCATCGCCGCGACCAGGCCAAGGAGGCCCTGCTGGCCCACCTTCTCCGTCACCAGGACGTCTCCGCCCTCCAGTCGACCGCAGCATCGTTCGCCGAGGAGGTGGTCGGCCGTCGGCTGCGCCCGGGCGTCCTGGAGCGGGTTCGGGCCCACCGCAGGGCAGGCCACGAACTGGTCATCGTGTCCGCCTCACCCGAGATCTACGTCGCTCCCATCGGGCGGCTGCTGGGCTTCGACGCCATCCTGGGCACCCGCCTCCAGACCGGTCCGGATGGACTCCTGACGGGAAGGATCGAGGGGCTGAACTGCCGGGGCGCCGAGAAGGCGGCGCGCCTCAGGGCTTGGGCCGGTGAAGGCCCCGTGACCGTCTACGCCTATGGCGACAGCCCGGGCGACCGTGAGTTGCTGGCCAGCGCCGACGCCGGCTTCCTGCTGCGGAGGGGGCGCTGGCGCGCTGTCGAAGGCCGACCAGGACCCGGCTCAGGGAACGGCGCCGTTCCCTCAGAAGTGGTTGGCGATGATCCAGGCGTAAGAGTGGACAGCTGAGGTCAGGATCAGGGCCGCACCTATGCCGGCCTTGTTCACCAAGGCGACCGCTCGAGCGAAGTTGTGCCAGAACAGGATCGCCAGGGGAAGCGCCGTGGCGGCATAGAGGTTCCAGTCGTTGTACACGCCCAGCTGGGCTCGCCAGATGAACATGTATCCCACGAGCACGCAGGCGGCGAGAAGCATGAAGACGTTGAACGAGTCGAGGCGAACGCGCCGGTAGGCGATGAGGGGAACGAAGCAGAGCGCGGGCGGGAAGAGGAGGAACAGCAGGCTCGTGATCTGACCGTGGTAGGCGAGGTCTGGCGTGGCAAAGCGTTGGATATTGCCCGCCTGGCCGAAGGCGTTGGTCGTGCGGATGACCTCCAAGGGCAGCCCGTGGTAGTGGAAGTAGGCGACCACGGCCACCGGGATGGCAACGAGGGTCACGGCTGCCCCGGCGATGCCCACCCATTGCCGGCGCCGCAGGGCCACGCCGTAGAGGTAGGCCAGGCTGAGCAGCAGGAACGCCGCCAGGAGGTGAAAGCAGATGGCAACGGCCAAGACCGCGCTGGGGACGAGCAGGCTGCATCTCGCCTCGAGGTAGAGGTAGCCGGCGAAGAAGTACACGAGCATGAGCAGCGTGACCAGCGTGTAGTTCTCGACATCGCCGAAGAAGAGCTGCATGAAGCCGGCCGATCCGATCCCGAGCACCAGCACTATCCAGCGCTTCTCTCCGAGCACGGCCCAGCTGAAGACGAGCAGGAGCACAACGAAGAAGCCACCAGCGAGGGACGACAGGAACTGGTACGAGTACTCCACCGACCAGCCGAAAGCCCGGCTGGTGTGGTGCCAGAAGCGAGAATGGACGTAGAGCTCCAGGATCTCGTCGTGGGTCACGCTGGCGCCTCGCACCGGCACGTCGGCGTGGAACTTGGCCGCAAGGGCCATCCCGTCGGGATTGACGAACTGGTTTCGGAGGCCGAGGAACCAGATGAAGCTGTAGGCCCCGACGCCTGCCGCCAAGAGCAGTCTTGTCCCTGACCCGAGCTTCTCCACGGCGCCCAGAGCTGCATTGAGGCGGGGCACGAGGCGGTGCCAGGGAAGGCGGAGGATGACGACGACGAGCAGCGGGAGAAGGAGCGCGAACGGTCCCAGCGGCCGCAGCTGGTCGACACCGAACAACATGTCGTCCACCGCCGGCGAGTGCGCCCTCACCCTCACGGGCACCACGGCAACCGAGGCATACAGCACAGCCAGCAGCAAGACGAGCACGGCCCAGAGCACTGTCTCCCGCCGCTGCCTCGGGGTGGGACGGTCCGTTGCGGTGACGTTCCCCTCATCACGACTACCGCCACCCATTCCTCATGGGAAGTTACCGGCTGCCCGGGTCGAGGTCCCCGGATAGCAACCCACCGCACCGCACCGCACCGCTGACCACGAATATGAACTGCTGGTTCAGATCGATTTCTTCCGCTATCGGCTGAGCGACCGCAGGTAGAATGCCCTCTAACTGGGAGGTCTCCATGACAACGACGTCCCCGGAAGTCCAGGCGAGCCAGCAGCCAACCGATGCGAAGGTCGGGCCGGGAAGGCCCGCCTCGGACCGGCCGCACTCCCCGGCGGAGCCTCCGCCTCAGGCCATGCTGCACCTGGCGCTGAGCCTGGGATGGCAGGTGGCGTACATCTTCCACGTGGCCTGCGGTATCACTCGGACGCAGCAGGCCGAGGGGCCCGGGGACGAGGAGAGTGGTGCCACTCCTGAGCCAACCGCCACACAGCCTGACGTACTGGATCTCTCGCCCGCCCAGGAGCTCGAACTACGGGTGGGCCAGATGAAGGGCAGCCTCCGGAAGCTGAACAGCACCTCGCAGCTTCCCGTGGGCGGTGCGCCCGTCGTGTCGGAACTCCCGGACGTGGGCGCCCTCGACGAGAAGCACAGGACCCCGGACAACGTCCGCGAGTTCCACCACAAGCTGCTGAGCGCGCTCACGGAGATGGACGGCCACCTCGCCAAGGCCTATCGCCTGGGCCAGTCCCTGGGTGACTTGACCCTGCGGCCCAGCCGGGATCCCGCCGCGTTGGGCAACGTTCGCCCCGGACGGATGGACGACGTCGAGGGCTGGCTTCGGGACCTCAAATCGCTCCTGGCCGCCCACGCCGCGACCACCGTGCTCGGCAGCGTCGGACACTGGCAGAACTGGGTCCTGCAGAACGTGGACGGTGGCAATCAAGCGCAACCTCAGCGGCCCCTCCTGGACAAGATCTTGTTCCGGCACTCTCCACAACCGAACAAGAGCGAGCGGGTGGAGAACAGTGCGATCGTGGCTCGTGCCCTGGCCCAACAGGGGAGCCGGTGGCGATCGCTCCTGACGGGCGAGAAGCTGGCAACCGACACTCTGTCCTCGGACGACTACGTCCAGGCCGGTACGGCGCTGCTGCGAAGGCTCCGGGGCCTGACTGCGAACTTTCTCAAGCAGTACTGGTTCGGCCTTCTTCTCCTCCTCGCCGTGGTAGGTGGTGTCATCGCCATGGCCTTCGTCCTCACCGAAGAGGCAGCGACCGGTGTCACCTCCTTTGCCGCCGTCCTCGGCGGCTTGGGGATCTCGGCCAAGGCGATCAAGGAGACCCTGGCCAAAGCTGCGTCCTACCTTCAGGACACGCTGTGGGAGGCCCAGCTGGACCAAGCCTGCGTCAAGGGAGTGACCGTCCTGCCCTTCGGGGACTCGATCGACGTGGAGGCGGCCAAGCTCCGTGGGCTGCGGGCTCGGTGGAAGGCCAGGAAGCTGCGGCGTCTTCGACAGAGCTCCATACGCACGGCAGTCGCCGTCGAGGCCAAGCCCCTCTAGCTCGACGGTACCGGCTCATACCTTGAAGCTGGTGTGGACGTGCTTGTCCGGGTTCGAGTTGCGGACCACGATCTGGTGCAGACACTTGGTGTTCTCGATCTCGGTCATCCCCGCGGGTGAGAAGGTGTTCTCGGTGTAGACGTTGCGGGCGAGGAGAGGGTTGGTCAAAGCCTGCGTGAAAGCGTCGTAAGCCACCATGGCGGTCAGCAGACCGCCCATCATCATCTCTTCGCCATAGTCCTCGGCAAAGATGCCGACGTACCATTCGAGCTTGTCGATGTCGCCGTAGAGCCGCTTCACGCGCTCGCGCACCACCGCGTCGCCCGTCAGGTCCTCGAAGCTACTGAACGGCCTGAGCTTGAACGCTCTGCGGTAGTCGTTGTACGAAGCCAGGCGGGCCTTGGGCATCAGACCAACGGTTCGTTCCTCCACCGAGGGTTGACTCCGGTCGTGCCGGTCGATCAGGAATCGCGGTGTGTTCAACAGACCGATCCTGCCGCACTTCTCCTTCGACAGCTGTGAGATCAGGTCCTCGATGCCCCGCGAGATCACGAGCGGGTTGTTGTTGCGGAAGTCATCCGGCTCGAGCCTGGTGTCGCCATCGCCGATTGCGTCGGGGACCAGCGAGTGCCAGCGGTAGAGGAGGTTGAACTCGATGGCGATCCAGTTCGACCGGTTCCACCGGGCCCCCTCCGCCAGGAACGCCACGTTCTCGAGCGGAAAGTCGAACGGCGCGATGTGCACGATGTACTCCTGCACCACCAGATTGAGCAGGATGACGATCATGACGTTGCGCGCCGTCTGGAAGAGCCGCTCGTCGTCCCAATCCGGATTCGCCTCTCGGAGCACATGAGCCACACGGTTGTGCTCGCGCAGGAAGAGGACGTTCATGACGTGTTGCCGATCGTGGAGTTCCCATGCTCCAGCCCCACGGCGAACACTGAGTCCTTCCGTTCGTCGGCCATGTCCCCGAGGATGACCTCGGTCAGAACTGCTCGTGGTGAAGCCCCTTGAACTTGGTCTTGAAGACCAGAGGCCCGCCCGGCTGGCGGGGCTCGAAGAGGAACGGTGGGAATTCCTCGCCGTCGATGAGCTGACTGGCCAGTCGGCCGCCTTGGTGTGCCCGCAGCATCGTCGTCTTCTCTTCGCTCAGCCCGTAGATCTGGCAGAGGTCGATCTCGTGGTCAGAAGTGTTCTGACCGAACTTGCCCTCCTCGTGGCTGGTCCGCAGGAAGCTGTCGGTGAACCACTGCGCGAAGAAAGCGAACAGGACGCTTGTGTCCGTGGACTTGATCTCCTTCTCGCGACGGAACAGCGCTGTCACCTCCGCTTCACTCGGCAGCCCCTCCAACGTCTGCGGCACCGCAGGCGGAAGGTGGCGGCCGGTGAACCTGCGATCGGTCAGGCTCCGCCACCTCGTGTAATCACTGGCCATGGAGAAGGGGCGCGGCCGCGGCGACGTGGCATTGCAGGCCTCGTTGATCACTAGCCGGCTGATGACTTTGCGCAACCAAGGGATCCGGCCCACGAAGCCGGCGATCCGTGGCAGCTGGCTGCTCAGGAACTTGGGCAGGCGCATCGGTGCTTCCCCAGTCCGTCTCCGGAAGTCCCCAGTGAAAGCGATCTGCTACTTGTCCCAGCGAGCCGACGCCCGGGCTTTCGCCGTTCTCATCCGAGCCTGACACCGATCGCGCCAGGCGGGCAGACGCGGGCTACCGCCTACGGGGATACCGGGGCGGCCTGGGTTCCACGGCAAAGCTGAACGGACGTTCCATCGCCCGGCTGTTCACTGAGCGACGGTCGAGGTAATGACCATCGCCGCCGTCGGGTGATGCAGCGTGCCTGTCGTCAGGGGTACACGTTGCCGACTTCGAGCAGGTGCCAGGTGTCGTCGGCTCGGCCGAGCACGATGTTGACCGACCAGCCCGGCTGCGCCAGATCGGACGCGGCCTTCGCCACCTTGACCGGTCCGATTTCACCTTCGAACCACAGTGCACCGGGATCGACACGCTCGATCATCAGGTAGTCCTCGACGTAGTGCTCCTCCTCGAGCGCCTGTGCGTCGATCGTGGACTTCCCCGCCTGCTCATAGAGCAGCCGTGACAGCCTCTCGGCCTTCGGTAGCTCGCGCGCCGCGTCGGCACCTCGCTCGACGGCCACCTCGACGGCGTTTCCGTCGAGGTGGCCGCGCTCGCCCAGCCACTTGGCCAGCTTCTTCGTCACCGTCCCGGCGGCGCGCAGCAGCTCCTCCCCCGCCATGACCTTGCGGATCATGAAGTAGTTCAGGAACTCACCGAGGTTCTCGGCGATCTTGTCGGGACCGAAGTTGTGGACGAAGGCCTCCTCGTCACCGTCGTACGCCTCCTGCCACCTCTCATGCTCCGCGGCGTCGAGGGACTGGTGGCCGAAGCCGTTGAGGCAGTGGCGCAGGAGCTCGATCACGTAGGCGTAGTTGCGAAACGTACGAGGAGCGAGCCGCTTCTCCTGTTCGGTGAGGAACTCGCTGAGCACCTCGTCGATGGACATGGACACAGGTGTCTCGGACATTGGTTGCACCTCCAGAACTCGTGGAGCCGGCATGGCGATTCACGTCGGCATCCGGTCGCTGCCACTCGACGCCGGTGAGCGTCGACCCGAGGCAGTCCTTGGCCGCTTCAGCCATCGCCGGGACCTTCGGCGAGGGACTCCACACGGACGTCCCGCATGGGGAAGTCGGCGAGGTTGTGTGTCACGAGGACGGCGCCGTGAGAGCGAGCGGTACCGGCAACAAGGGCGTCGGCGGTGCAATCGTCCTTCCCCGCCGGGCCCACTCGGCCTGATAGCGACCGGCCCGGCGAGCCGCCTCGCGGTCGGTGTCGAGGAAGCGCAGGCGGTCAGTCAGGGCCTCCCCCGTTTGCGCTCCCGGGGACGTAGGCCTCTCTCCACCTCGGCCAGGTTCACACAGCTGGTCGCCAGCGAGTGACCCTCGGCCAAGAGCTGAAGTAGCGCCGGCGCCACGTCCGCGGTCCCTCGCAAGTACCCGATGAGGACCGTCGTATCCAAGAGATAGACGCTCAGGACGCGGCCTCGGTACGGCGTTGAGCCCGGACCCACTGGTTGATGGAGGACTGATCGCGCCAGTGCGGGTAGTCCTTCTCCCGGAGGCTCCCAGCCCCATCACGAATGACCTGCTCCAGCTCCATGCGCTCCAGCTTCTCCCGAGCGGCCTCCTCCAGGAATCGACTGCGACCGCGCTGGCCGACGACCTTGTCGATGGCCTCCATGACCTCGTCACCGAGAATCACGTGCGTCCTGGCCATACCTTCTCCTCATGTCCCACTGGCGGTCCCACTCTAGCGCCGAGTGGCTACCCGAGCCGGGGACCACCCGAACGTGTGGGCCAGCTCTCGCCAGGGCATCTCTGTCTCAAGGCTCACTGCCCCACATCCGACACCTCAAGGCATTCGGCTCGTGGGGTGTTGGGATGGGAACGGCAACCGATCAAGAGAACGACAGTCGGTCCGATCGGCCTCCTCCTCGGTCTCATCGGACAGGCCGTCGCCGCGCCCTTCTGGGCGCGATCACCACCGTGGCGATGATGAGCACGAACTTCGCCGCCGACGCGGGGCCGGCCCGGCCGCAAAGGGTCATGGACGCCGTGGTCCGGCAGGTGAACGTTTCGCCGGCAGCCCCGCCGGCGGCGGACACGACTCCTTCGGGCCCCGCCCAAGTCGCCGCGCCAGCCCCCGCGGCCACGAACGTCACCGAACCTCCACCTCCGCCTTTACCGCCGCCTTCACCTCCGCCTCCGCCCGCGGCGCCGGTACCGGCGTCGGCGTCGGGCTGGGCACCCTCCCAAGAGGCGACGGTTTCCATCCCCCGGCTGGGCATCTTCCTGCCCGTCCACACCGGCGGCCAAGCGGTGATCGACCAGGGCGTCGCAGCCCATTACACCGGCCCCGTATCACGCCCTCCGGTGCCCCTTGGCGACATGGGCACCTACTGGCTGGCGGGACACCATGCGACGCACGGCAAGCCCTTCGCCAGGGTGCCCGAGCTAGTGCCGCGTCAGG
>JADDQT010000312.1 GCA_016781225.1 Actinomycetota bacterium | reverse complement strand
CAACCCGAGGCGCTCGACGGCGCGTTGGGTCCGGGCCAGCGTTCGGGCCACCCGGGGAGCGCGGTTGTCGGTCCAAGCCGCGAGCTGCTCACCGCAGTGGCGGCCCACCAGGAAGTGCCAGGGGTCGGCCGCGGCCAGACGCATGAGCCCGACGACGAGGAACGCCCAGAGCGGGGACCGTGAGGAGGCCAGCGCCAGGTTGACGCCGCGGGGGCAAAGCGCCACCAGGAGCAGGGGATGGGCGGGGGCGAGGACAGGCGTCAGCAGCGTCCCCACCATGGAGGCACCCGAGAGCAAGGCGATCGGCGTCGTGAGAGCCAGGAGGGTGGGGCCACGGCGGCGGCCGGGCCCCGTGGCCATTCAGGATCGACCTCGCCGTTCATCAGCCACCGAAGGCACTATTCCTTCCGATGGTTGCGTGGTCTTGGCGTTCGGGCGGCTTCTGGGTGAAGCGTTGGCCAAAGCTCGGGCCTTGATCGACCGGTACGTTGGCTAGGTCGACGCCGGCTCCGTCGCACACCTGGTGCTCGAGGAGGCGGGCGAGCCCTCGGTGGGTCACTTTGAGCCGAAGGCTGAGCGGGTATGCGGTCTCAGGCCGCGCCGATGACCTCCCGGTGCACGACCGTGCCGTCCTGCAGCTTGAGGTCGACCGTCATGGTGCGGGCCGGTGCGTCTATACCCACGCTGCCGTAGTAGCGCTGGCGCAAGCCCAGGAACCGCTCGCGAGGGCCGAAGGTGGGAGAGAGGGGGCGGGGCGCCCGGCGGGGATTCGCCCCTATCGGGCAGCCCACGAACTCCCACATGGCCCAGTCCGGGTAGCTGATGGACTGGGCCCAGTGCACGTCACAGGTCAGCCACACCAGGTTCCTCACTCCCGCCGACCGCCACCCGGACAGCAGCGTGCCGAGCTCGTGCTCGTAGGCGACCCAGTCATCCTGGTGCGGATCGTCTGAGCGGATGATCGACAGGGGACTGGACGTGACGACCACCTTCCAGGTGGCGTCCGAGGCAGCGACACCTCTTGCCAGCCACGCTCGCTGCTCCTCGCCCAGCAGGCTCTTGGCCGGCCCGTCGGGCGCCTCCAGCGGGTCGGCGTACTGGCGGGTGTCGAGCACGAAGACCTCGAGCTCCCGTCCCCAACGCAGCGACCGGTAGATGCGCTCGGGTCCGACGGAGAGGGGCCAGTAGTCGTGGAAGGCCCGGTTGCCCAGGGGCATGAGGGGCTCGGTGGGGCCGCGGAAGTCGTTGGTCACCTCGTGGTCGTCCCAGTTCGCCACGACGGGAGTGGTGGCCAGCAGCCGCTGCAGGAAGGGGTCGACCCGGTTCTCCTTGTACTTGGCCCAGTACTGAGGGACGGTGGTCGCCGCTCCGCCCACCGGCGTGGTGCTGTCGGCGTAGATGGTGTCGCCGTTGAACACGAAGAACGCCGGGGACTCGCCGGCGATGGAGGCGAAGGCCGGGAAGGGCGGCCGGTTGGCCATCCCCTGGCCGGTGTCACCGCCCCAGGCGAAGCGCACGCTCGCCGCCTGGTCAGGAGGGGGAGGGGTCGTGAAGGAGGCGACCACGCTGGTGGCCCGGGCGCCGCGGTCCTTGAGCAACACCCGATAGTGGTGGCGACGGCCGGGCTCGAGGCCTTCCAGCTGCACCTGGCCTATGAAGTCCCGCTCGGCCGTGAGCGGTACGGAGCGGCTGTGCCGGGAGCGTGCCGCCGCCACCCTGCCCGCATCGCCGCCGTAGAGCACCTGCATGCGGCCCTCACCGCTGCCACGGCACCAGATCAAGGCCCGCTCGGCGCTCACGTCCCCCACCGCCACGCCGTGGGTGACGGCGATGGAAGCGTCCGGCTTGGCGCGCCCTGCGCCCCCGCTCCATTCGGGGCGGCCCGTCCCCTGCCGTAGGAAAGGGGGTGCGGCGCTACCCACCAGCACCACACCAGCGCCCTTGAGGAACGTACGCCGATCGAGGTCGCTGCCTTCCGTCTCTTCTTCCATCGATGCTCCTTGTCGAGGTGAGGGTTGTCGGGTTGAGGGCGAGGTCACCGCTGAGGGGCAGCGACGACGATGGCGTCGGCGATGGGGCGCTCGCCGGTGGGGTCGGACGGCCGCGTCGTCAGCTGCGAGCCCACGGTCATGGTGGTGGAACCGCCCCCGTCCAGGTTCACGGCGTCGGCAGCGCCCAGGGCCTGCATGATGAGAGCGCTCTCCTGGAAGCTGGCGCCAACGCTCCACCCCGGTTGGCGCCCGTCCACGGCGGCCAGGGCCAGAACGGCGAAGCGGCGCAACGCAGGCTCCCCTCAGGCGGCCCGGGGCGCGTAGGCCCGGGGCAGCTTCATGCCCATCTCTGCCATCACCGCCCGCAGCCGTTCGGGGTAGTCGGTGATGATGCCGTCCACCCCTCGTTGGATGAGGGCCCGCATATCGGCCGGCTGGTTGACCGTCCAGGGCACCACCTGCATCCCCTGGCGATGGGCGGAGCGGACCATGTCGTCGGTCATGTACTGCCAGTTAGGCGACAGCACCTTGGCGTGAAGGGACTTGACCATGCGGGCAAGATCGCCGTCGAAGTCGGCGATGTCGAGGCCCGCG
>JADDQT010000311.1 GCA_016781225.1 Actinomycetota bacterium | reverse complement strand
CCCCGCCCCTGCTGGTCTCCGACGAGGAGATGGACGAGGGCCTGGCGGTGCTGCGCCGGGCGCTCCATGAAGCGTCACTGGCGTCGTGACCCGCCATCTCCTGGAGGTCGACGATCTCTCGGCCCCCGAGCTGGCCACGGTGCTCGACCTGGCCGAGCGCCCCGACCCGCCTCAGGTCCTCGCCGGCCGGGGCATGGCGCTGCTGTTCGAGAAGCCGTCCCTGCGCACCCGCAACGCCACCGAGATGGCGGTGGTCCAGCTCGGCGGCCACCCCCTTTCCGTCCGAGCCGAAGAGGTGGACGTGGACGTGCGCGAGCCGGCATCGGACGTGGCCCGGGCCCTCAGCGGTTACCACGCCGCCATCGGCGCCCGGGTGTTCGACCACTCGACCCTGAAGCGCATGGCTGCCGCGGCGTCGGTCCCCGTGGTGAACCTGCTCTCTGATGCGTCTCATCCCTGCCAGGCCTTGGCCGACCTGCTCACCATCCGCCGCCACTTTGGCCGCCTGGCCGGCATCCAGGTGGCCTACGTAGGCGACTTCAACAACGTGGCCCGCTCCCTCGGCCTGGCTGCGGCCTCGAGTGGCATGACCGTCCGTTACGCCTGCCCCGACGCGTACGGTCCCGGCCAGGCTGACCTCGACGCGGCGCGGGCCGTGGGCGGGGACGTCTCGTCGACCACGGTCCCCGCCGAGGCCGTTTCGGGCGCCGACGTGGTGTACACGGACGTGTGGACGTCGATGGGAGCAGAGGACGAGGCCGAGCACCGCCGCCACGCCTTCGAGGGCTTCACCGTGGACGAGGAGCTCATGGCCCGCGCCGGCGAGGCTGGCGTCTTCCTGCACTGCCTGCCCGCCCATCGCGGCGAGGAGGTCGCCGCCGCCGTGGTGGACGGGCCGCGGAGTCTGGTGTGGGAGCAGGCCGAGAATCGCATGCACGCGGTGAGGGGCCTCCTGCTGTTCCTGCTGGCAGAGCGGCGCGAGCGACATGAGCCCGGCGACACGAGCCCGGCGCCGTGAGATCGGCGCCATGAGATTGGCCAAGACCCAGCGCCAGCACCGCATCGCCCGGCTGCTGGCCAGCAACTTGGTGCCCAGCCAGACCCACCTGGTGGACCTGCTGGCGGCGCACGGCGTGGTGGCCACTCAGGCCACCGTCTCCCGTGACCTGGAGGAGATGGGTGCAGTCAAGGTGAGGGTGCCGGGGGGCGACACCGTCTATGCCATCCCGGAGCTACCGAGGGACCAGCTGGCGCCCGACGACCACTTGGCCCGCGTGCTCGGAGACTGGGTGGTGGAGGTGGCCCACTCCGCCAACCTGGTGGTGCTGCGCACGCCCCCGGGCTCGGCCCACGTGGTGGGCTCCGCCCTCGACAGGGCCGGCCTGGACGGTGTGATCGGTACGGTGGCGGGTGACGACACCGTTCTGGTGGTGGCGTCGGAGGGCACCGGCGGTGCCAAGCTGGCCAAGCGGCTCTCGGCCCTCGCGGGCCTGTGAGGGAACGCCAAGTCGGCAGGCAACGGAAATCCAGGGGATAGAGGAGAGTCGTGGCGAAGCGGGTGGTGCTGGCGTACAGCGGCGGACTGGACACCTCGGTGGCGGTGCGGTGGCTGGGGGACGAGTTGGGTGTGGAGGTCATCGCCCTGGCCGCCGACGTGGGACAGGGCGGGGACTTCGAGCGCGTGCGTGAGCGGGCGCTCGCCGCGGGGGCGGTGGAGGCCGTGGTGGTCGACTGCCGGGAGGAGTACGCCCGGGACTTCGTGGCTCCGGCCCTCAAGGCCAACGCCAAGTACGAGGGCAAGTACCCCCTGGTCTCCGCCCTCTCCCGGCCCGTGATCGTCAAGCAAATGGTGGCGGCGGCGCTCGAGCACGGCGCCGACGCCGTCGCCCATGGCTGCACCGGCAAGGGCAACGACCAGGTTCGCTTCGAGGTGTCGACGCGGGCCCTGGCCCCCGACCTGGAGACCCTGGCGCCCGTGCGCGGCTGGGGCCTCACCCGGGAGCAGTCCATCGAGTACGCCGAGCGAGCCGGGATCCCCCTCACCGTCACCAAGGAGAGCCCCTACTCCGTGGACCAGAACCTCTGGGGCCGCACCGTCGAGTGCGGCATCCTGGAGGACCCCTGGGAGGCGCCTCCGGAGGACGTCTACGAGCTCACCACGCCCAGCGCCACCGAGCCCGTCGAGCTCACCATCCGCTTCGAGCGGGGACTGCCCGTGGCCCTGGACGGCAAGGAGCTCCCCCTGCACGACCTGATCGGTGAGGTCACCCGAGTGGTGGGCTCGTACGGGTGGGGCCGCATCGACATGGTGGAGAACCGCCGGGTGGGCATCAAGAGCAGGGAGATCTACGAGTGCCCCGGCTCCCTCGCGCTCCTGATGGCCCACGCCGACCTCGAGGACCTCACCCTCGAGCGGGAGCTGGCCCACGAGAAGGCCAGGCTGGAGCCCCGCTACGCCGACCTGGTCTACGACGGCCTGTGGTTCTCTCCGCTCAAGGAGGCCCTCGACGCCTTCGTGGAGGAGAGCCAGCGCTTCGTCAGCGGGGAGGTGCGGCTGCGCTGCGAGCTGCCGGGGCGCTGCATCGTGGCCGGG
>JADDQT010000076.1 GCA_016781225.1 Actinomycetota bacterium | reverse complement strand
CAGCGACGAGGCGCTGTTCGCCGCTGCTGCGCTTCCCGCCCCGCCCCCGGTCGGGGGGGCGCCTGGCCCCATGCGCACACCGCCTGTCTGGCTGGAGATCCCCGCCATCACCGTCGGAGCCGACGTCGACCCGCTGGGCCTGCGTTCGAACGGGGAGCTCGACGTCCCGACCCGCTTCGAGCGGGTCGGCTGGTGGTCCGGGGGGGTCCCTCCCGGAGAGCGGGGGCCGGCGGTGCTGGTGGGTCACGTGGACTCCCGGCGTGGTCCGGCGGTGTTCTTCCGGCTGCGTGACCTCCGGCCAGGAGACGAGGTGAGGGTGCGGGGGGCCGACGGGAGGACGGTCCTGTACAGCGTCGAGCGCTCGGGCAAGTACGCCAAGAACGACTTCCCGAGCGCCGAGGTCTACGGGGCGACCGAGCGCCCGACGCTCAGGCTCGTCACCTGCACCGGTCGGTTCGACCGCTCCACGAGGTCCTACGACGAGAATCTCGTGGTCTACGCCACCGCGAGGGAGTAGGCGCCGGCCGGTGCGAAGAGGGCTTTCCCTCCCTGGTCCTGGCAACTAGCCTCGAGGAATCACAGCGATGTAGTCCAGCCCGAACGGCGAGGCATCTCGGGCATGGCAGGGCAGGCGGTCGGACAAGGGGCAGCAGGAGTGGGGCCAGGATCTCAGTCATCAGGCAAGGGCGCCGGGACGACGAGGGTGCCGGCGTGAGGGCACAAGGAGTGCCCGTCGGGTGAGCGCTTCGTTCTCCCATCTCCACGTGCACACCGAGTTCTCCATGCTCGACGGTGCGGCCCGGGTGAAGGACGTGGTGTCGGCGGCCGTGGCCGACGGCCAGCCTGCCATCGGCATCACCGACCACGGCAATATGTACGGGGTCCTCGACTTCTACAAGGAGTGCCGGGCCCAGGGCATCAACCCCATCATCGGGACCGAGGCCTACATGGCCGCCAACAGCCGCCACGAGCGCCCGGTGAGACGGGGTCGAATCGACGACACCGGCGGCAGCAGCGAGGGCGACGAGAAGCTCTACTACCACCTCACTCTGCTGGCGGAGAACGACAGGGGCTACCGCAACCTCATGAAGCTCTCGAGCGCCGCCTACCTGGAGGGCTACTACCACAAGCCCCGCGTCGACTGGGAGCTGTTGTCGCGCCACCAGGAAGGCGTGATCGCCACCACCGGCTGCTTGGGAAGCGTGGTGCTGCAGGCCCTGCTCCGCGGCGACTTCGAGCAGGCGTCCAGCCTGGCCGGGCGCCTGCAGGACATCTTCGGCAGGGACCGGATGTTCGTGGAGCTCCAGGACCACGGTCTCGACAAGCAGCGCAAGACCAACCCGCAGCTCATCGACATCGCCGCCCGGCTGGGTGCGCCCCTGCTGGCCACCAACGACAGCCACTACCCACGGCAGGAGGACGCCGTGGCCCACGACGCCCTGCTCTGCGTGCAGACAGGCGCAACCCTCGCCGACGAGAAGCGCTTCCGCTTCGAGGGTGACCAGCACTACCTGAAGACGGCGGCGGAGATGCGCTCGCTGTTCTCCGATTACCCCAAGGCATGTGACAGCACCTTGGCCATCGCCGAGCGCTGCCAGGTGGAGATCGAGTTCGGCAAGCCGCAACTTCCCCACTTCCCGCTCCCAACCGGCTTCACATCGGAGGCCGACTACCTCCGCCGCCTCACCTTCGACGGAGCCCGCCAGCGCTACGGCGACTCGGTGCCGGAGCCCGTGGCGCCCCGCCTCGAAGCCGAGCTCAGCGTGATCGCCGACATGGGGTTCTCGGCCTACTTCCTCGTCGTCTGGGACCTCATCCGCCACGCCCGGGAGTCCGGCATCCGGGTGGGACCAGGACGCGGTTCGGCAGCCGGGTGCTGCGTGGCCTACTGCCTGCGCATCGTGGACCTCGACCCCTTGGCCCACGACCTGCTCTTCGAGCGCTTCTTGAACGCGGGCCGCAAGCAGATGCCCGACATCGACATGGACTTCGACGAGCGCCACCGCGGCGAGATGATCCGCTACGCCGCGGAGCGCTACGGCTGGGACCACGTGGCCCAGATCGTCACCTTCTCCACCATCAAGGCGCGGGCCGCGGTCCGCGACGCAGCCCGCGTCCTCGGCTACCCCTACGCCGTCGGTGACAAGGTGGCCAAGGCCATGCCCGCGCTGATCATGGGCCGCGACACTCCTCTGCGTGCCTGCCTCGACGCGGACCCTGCCCACCCCGACGGCTTCAAGATGGCCGCAGAGCTCCGGGACATGTACGCCGTCGACCCGGACGCCCGCAAGGTCATCGACGTGGCCAAGGGCCTGGAGGGCCTGCGCCGCCAGGACGGCATCCACGCCGCCGCCGTGGTGATCACCGAGCAGCCCCTCACCGAGCACCTACCCATTCAGCGCAAGCCCGAGCCCGGCGGCGACCCGTCCAACGCGCCCATCGTCACCCAGTACGAGATGCACGGGGTCGAGGAGCTGGGCCTGCTCAAGATGGACTTCCTGGGCCTGCGCAACCTGAGCGTCATCGAACGGGCCCTGGACCTGGTCGAGGAGTCCACCGGCGTGCGTCCCGACATCGACAGCATCCCCCTCGACGACGAGCCCACCTTCGAGATGCTGCGCGAGGGCCGCTCGGTGGGCGTCTTCCAGCTCGAGGGCGGGGCCATGCGTGCCCTGATGCGCTCGCTCGCGCCCACCTCCTTCGACGACGTGGCCGCCCTGGTTGCCCTGTACCGCCCCGGGCCCATGGCGGCCAACATGCACAACGACTACGCCGACCGGAAGAACGGGCGTAAGCCCATCCAGTGCCTGCACCCCGAGCTGGAGGAGCTGCTGGCCGACACTCAGGGGCTCATGATCTACCAGGAGCAGATGATGCGGGTGGCCCAGCGCTTCGCCGGGTACTCCCTGGAGGAGGCCGACAACCTCCGGAAGGCGTGCGGAAAGAAGATCCGGGCCCTCATCGCCAAGGAGCGGGTCAAGTTCGTAGAGGGCTGCGGAGCCAAGGGCTATGGCACCGAGCTCGGAACCAAGCTCTTCGACATGATCGAGCCCTTCGCCGACTACGCCTTCAACAAGAGCCACGCCTACGCCTACGGCCTCGTCGCCTATCAGACGGCGTGGCTCAAGGCCAACCACGGCGTGGAGTACATGGCCGCCCTGCTCACGTCGGTCAAGGACGACAAGGACAAGACGGCCGTCTACCTGGCCGAGTGCCGGGCCCTCGGGACCGAGGTGCTCGTACCCGACGTCAACCTGTCCAGCTCGGACTTCGCGTCCCGGGAGGGGCGCATCCCCTTCGGCCTGTCGGCCGTGCGCAACGTGGGCGAGGGCCTGGTGGAGCGAGTGGTCGCCGAGCGAGAGACGAACGGCCCGTTCAGCGACTTCTACGACTTCTGCGACCGGGTGGACCCCCTGGTTCTCAACAAGCGCTCCATCGAGTCACTGGTGAAGGCAGGGGCCTTCGACGCCCTCGGGCACCCGCGCCGGGGGCTGTGCCAGGTCTTCGAGCAGATCGTCGACCGTACGTTGGCCCGGCGGCGGCGGGAGTCGGAGGGCCAGTTCGAGCTGTTCTCGCTCGACCTCGGGAGCGAAGCCCCGTCGGTCGATACCGATCACAGCCGCGTTCCCATACCCCAGGTGGAGTTCGACAAGACCCAGCGGCTTGCGTTCGAGAAGGAGATGCTCGGCCTTTACCTCTCCGACCACCCCCTCCTCGGCGTCGAGTCGCTGCTCCGTCGCCACGCCGACACCACCATCGCCGAGATGCGCGATCTCCATGACGCTGACGTGCGCTGGGTGGGGGGCGTGATCACCAACGTGGCTCGTCGCTACACGAAGAAGGGTGACCTAATGGCCACCTTCCAGCTCGAGGACCTGGCCTCGTCCATCGAGGTGTGGATCTTCCCCCGCACCATGCGGGAGTACGGCCACATCCTGGCTCCCGACGTCGTGGCGTGCGTGAAGGCTCGCCTCGATGGCCGGGAGGACCAGCCCAAGCTCACCTGTCTCGAGGTCAAGTGCCCCGATCTGCGGGCCGGGACCCGAGAGCTGAGGATCACGCTGCCACCAGGAGGGCTGAGCCAATCCCTAGTCGACCGGCTCAAGGCCGTTCTGTCCGAGCATCCGGGAGACTGCGCCGTCCTGTTGAACCTGGGCCCCAAGATCATGCGCCTGCCCGACGAGTTCAGCGTGGACGTGAGCAACGGGCTGCACGGCGAGCTCAAGGCTCTCTTGGGAGCGGGTTGCCTGGTCGACTAATCTATGGCTCTCATGGCGACTGAGGTCGAGACCAAGGACTGCACCGCGCTCAGCGACGCCGAGCTTGGCGAGATGGCCGACATCTGCGCTGACGGGCCGGCCAACTACGACGTCGGGCTCCTCTCCAAGCAGCGCGAAGAGTGGGTTCTCATCACCCAGGTGCGCGACAACGGAAAGCTCTGCGGTTTCTCGTTCTGCACTCTGGAGCGGATCGGCGGCACACCATGCCTTCTGGTGGGGCTCGCCTCCGTGCGGCGAGGCGCCAAGCGCGATGCCGTGCTCAAGCACCTCATGGCCGACGAGTACCGCCGGGCCCTCCTGGCGTTCCCCGACGAGGACGTGCTGGTCGGGACGCGGCTCATCGACCCGGCCGGTTTCCAGGCCTTCAAGGGCTTGGAGGACATCGTCCCCAGGCCGGGCCACAAGGCCACCGGTGAGGAGCGGGCCTGGGGCCGCCGCCTGGCCAAGCGCTTCGGAGCCGAGGGCCGCATAGAGGACCGCGCCTTCGTGGTGAAGGGCGACGGCAACGCCTGCGGCGTCCTCGATCACGAGGCGCTCAAGCCCGAGGACCACGATCCCGAGGTGGCCGCGCTCTTCGCGGGACTCGACCGCGTCCGCGGTGACTCGCTCATCGCCTTCGGTTGGGCCATGGCCGAGGACCTGGCCGCAGGCCGCCTCGGCAAGTAACCCGCCCCCGCGGGGTTCTCGTCCCCGAAACGACAACGCTTCACTGTCGTTCCGGGGACCGAAACCTCAGACGAGCCGAGAACGAGCCCGACGGACGAGCCTGACCACCTCGTGGGGAGCACGGCGTATGAGCTGCTCCGGCACCGGCAGGACGGTGTAGCCGGCGGCTACGAGCCGGGCCATTCGGTGCCGATCACGACTGACGTCTGGTTCAGTGGTGTGAGTCCATGCACCGTCTACCTCCAGGACGAGGCCCACGTCGTCATAGAGGAAGTCGACCCGGCCCATCCATCCCTCGGCACCCACGTCGACCTGGCGCCGGGGCTCGGGCAGACCGGCGTCGGTAAGAAGACGCAGGAATCGGACCTCCAACCCGCTGCCGAGGGCTGCTTTCCCTCGGTTGTTCTCTATGAGCTGGCGCATCAGCGAGATCCCGTCTCGGCCTTGCCGCGCTTGGGCCACCAGGTGGCGCTCGAGCGCCGTCCAGCTGAGACCGGCCCGGAGCGCTGCGTGGAGCGCCCGCTCGGCGCGGTCTGGGTGGATCGCGCCGGCAAGATCGAAGACGGTGCGGACGAGGGTGGTCACGGGGATCCCGCGCTTCGTGGTGACGTGGTCCACCGGCAGGCTGATGGGGTGGTGCAGGCTGGCCAGTGGCGTCTTGCGCTTGGTCCCGATCCTCGGGCGACTGACGACGAGCGGCTTCAGCTCGAAGCCGGGAAGGCGCCATAGGGCCGCTGCCGACTCATGCGAAACTACGGCACCCTGCCCGGCGTCGAGCACAGCGGCCAAGGCCTGCTGCTCCGGGCACTCGGGGGTTCCGGCCAACCGCAGGACGCGGCTGGTAACCGGTGTCCACGCCGCAGATCGCAGCCTGTTCTCCACGCACTGCCTACTGATCCCCCGAGATCGAAGCTGCTCACGGGCCACCAGGCTGTGTTGACGTTCGGCGAGAGCTCTCATCAGCGTGTCGATCTGGCCGGTATCCATGTCGTCAAGCTTGCCGAGCCCCTGTGACAGTGGCTGATGGACTTTCGGTCCCTGAAACGACAGCCATTCGTTGTCGTTTCAGGGACCGAAAGCCAAAGGGGGGCGAGAAGCGCCGGGCGGCTGTCCCTGCGCGTCAGCCGAGTTGCGCCAACAGGTCCTCGGCGGTCGAGACCGGCGCCTGGCAGGCGTAGTTCCGGCACACGTAGGCCAGACCCTCCGAGCGGCCCTCCCACAGCGGGGAGTCATGCGGCTCGCCCCAGGCCAGGACGGCGTTGGGGAGGTAGCCGGACTGGACGGCCGCCACCAGGTCGGGCCGGTCGCCCACCACGACGACCTCGGTGAGGCCGGTGACGAGCATGTCCACCGCGCCGAGCAGGTGGCTGAAGGCGCTCGGGTGCTTGCTCAAGGGCTCCGTCAGGAGGCGGAGGACGGACTGGGCATGGTCGGCGTAGCGCTGCTCTCCGGTCAACGCAGACAGGCGCAGCAGGGCGTTGGCCGCCACCGAGTTGGCCGACGGAGTGGCGCCGTCGAGGAGGTCCTTGTGGCGCACCACGAGGCGCTCAGCGTCGTGTCCGGTGGTGAAGAAGCCGGAGGCCTCATCGTCCCAGAAGAGGTCGATCAGCGCATCGGCGGCGGCGCGTGCCTCGGCGAGCCAGCGGGCCTTGCCGGTGGCTTCGCTCAGCCGGCAGAACGCGTCAACCAACCAGGCGTGGTCCACCGCGTAGGCGAGGTGGCGGGCACCGCCGTCGCGCTGCCACGACCGCAGCCACCGCCCGTCCTCCCGCCTGAGCGTCGAGAGGAGGAACTCCCCGTTGGCAACCGCCGCCTGAAGCCAGTCGTCCCGGCCGAGGGCGGCAGCCGCCTCGGCCAGCGAGGAGAGGAACATGGCGTTCCATTCCGTGAGCACCTTGTCGTCCAGGCCGGGCCGGACGCGGTCGTGGCGTGCGTCGAACAGCCGCCGGCGCGCCCCTTCCACCTCCGGAGGGCGCAGGAGGTCGCCCCGGACAGGGCGGTGGAGGATGTTGGCACCCTCGAAGTTGCCCCCCTGGGTGACGCCGTACCAATCCACGGCCTCCGGTCCGCCGATCCGGGCCACGTCGCTCCGGCGCCAGACGTAGAACCTCCCCTCCTCCCCCTCGGAGTCGGCGTCCTCGGCCGAGGAGAACCCGCCCTCGGACTGGCCGAGATCCCGCAGGACGTAGTCCACCGTCTCCTCCACGACCTGGCTGAACCGGGGCTCACCGGTGAGCTGCCACGCGTGCAGGTACGCCCTCACCAGGCCGGCCTGGTCGTAGAGCATCTTCTCGAAGTGGGGCACCATCCAGAAGGCGTCCACCGAATAGCGGTGGAAGCCGCCCCCCAGGTGGTCGTACATGCCGCCCGAGGCCATGGCGTCGAGGGTGGTCACCGCCATGGACAACGGTTCCTCGGCATGCGTGCGGGCGTGCACCCGCAGCATCAGCTCGACGTTGGTGGGCATGGGGAACTTGGGGGCGCGTCCGAACCCGCCCCACTCGGCGTCGTGCGAGGCGGCCAATGCCTGGTGGGCGCGCTCGAGTAGGGACGGGCCCAGCTCGTGGTCGGCGCCGTCCCCGGAACCTTCGGTGACCATGGCCGCCTGAGCCCGGATGGCCGACGACACGTGGTCGGCCTGGGCCAGCACCTGGTCCCGCCGCTCCCGCCACGCCTGGTCCACGCCCCGCATGAGGTCCACGAAGCCGGGCCGTCCCAACTTCGACGTCTTGGGGTAGTAGGTGCCGCCGAAGAAGGGGCGCCCGTCCGGGGTGAGGAAGACGGTCATGGGCCAGCCTCCCTGGCCCGAGAAGGCCTGGACCGCCTCCATGTAGACGGCGTCGACGTCGGGGCGTTCCTCGCGGTCCACCTTCACGTTCACGAACAGCTCGTTCATGACCGCAGCCACTTCGGGATCCTCGAAGGACTCGTGAGCCATGACGTGACACCAGTGGCAGGCCGAGTACCCGACCGAGAGCAGGATCGGCCGGTCCTCGGCTGCGGCCCGCTGGAGGGCCTCCTCTCCCCAGGGGTACCAGTCCACGGGATTGTCCTGGTGCTGGCGGAGGTAGGGGCTCGTCTCCCCGGCCAGGCGGTTCACGTTGGCATCACGCTGGCAGCCTAGGACCACCTGTCATCGGCAAAGGGCCGTCCTCCGGGTCTTGCCCAAGGGGGTCTTGGGCAACTCGGCCACGAGCACCATGTCCTTGGGGGCGCAGTACGCCGGCAGCGTCTCCTTGGCCACCTCGCGCAGCGACGCCAGGGTGGGTGGGGCGCCGGGACGACGGGCCACCACCCACGCCACCACGCGCTGGCCCCACTCGGCATCGGGCTCTCCGGCCACGGCGACCTCCTTCACCCTGGGGTGATGGCGCAGCGCCTGCTCGACTCGAGTGGGCAGGACCTTCTCGCCTCCAGTGACGATCACGTCGGACATCCGGCCGTGTACCTGGACCTCTCCGTCGACCACGGCGCCCAGGTCGCCGGTGGGAAGCCAGCCCTCGGCGTCCTTGGGGTCGGTCCCGTCGCGGTAGCAGCGCAGCGTCATGGGCCCCCGCACGTGGAGCTGTCCCTCGCCGTCG
>JADDQT010000075.1:7181-8539 GCA_016781225.1 Actinomycetota bacterium | reverse complement strand
CGGATACTGGCCGACCTCAGCGTGGAGCAGGCGGCCCGCGCCCTGGGCAAGACGCCGGGCGCGGTCAAGGCCCTGCAGCGGCGCGGTCTGGCCGCCCTGCGCAGGGAAATCTCCAAGGAGGGAGTATCCCTGTGACCCTCTTCGACGATCACCCGAGGAGATGCAGACGCAACCCCTCCTCGCCGAGCGGACCATCGACTCGATCCTGGCCGGCACCAGCCCGTCCGGACGGTGCGATCTCGACGGCCTGGCGGGCTTCGTCGCCGAGGTGAGGAGCCTGGTCACGGTCACCGCCCCCGAGGTGGGACCAGCGCTGGCGGCAGTCCTGGAGGGTGGTCCGGTCACCAATGAAGGCGACCTGCCGGCGACGGCGGAGGGCAGTGTCATCGCACCCGCGCCGGCCGGCCGACGGACGAGGAGAAGGTCGATGCTCGCCAGGGTCGTCTCCATCAAGGCAGCCGCCGTGCTCGGCGGCCTGACCATCGCCACCACCGGTGCGGCAGCTGCTGACCTGCTGCCTCAGCCGGCCCAGAACGGCGTGGCCACCGTGGTGGAGGCCATGAGCCCCCTCGACCTACCTGACAGCGACGACGGCGAAAGGGCCGAGGCCGGCGAGCGCAGCAAGGACGACGTCGCGGACCACCAACCCAGCCCGAACGCCGGCGACAACTTCGGCGTCGACGTCTCGGACCGGGCCCGGAGCAGCGAGGACAAGGGCAAGGACTTCGGCCAGAGCGTGAGCAATGACGCTCCCAAGGCCGATGCGGCCACGGACGCCAAGCAGCAGAGGCCGGCCGGAACGCCGACGGCGGGCAACAATCCCGGTACTCCGCACAGGGAGAACGCTCCGGGGCAGCCCCCGGCAACAACGCCTGCTGCGAGCGACAACCCCGCCACTCCCCACCGGGAGAGCGCCCCCGGCCGGCAGCCCGAAGGCACACCGGCCGGCAGCAACCCAGGGTCCGTCTACCGCCGCTGACTCCCGACCGGCGCAGTCCTGTCACGGCCGAGTCGAGCACTGCGGGCCATGCCGGTGCAGCTAGGGGTTGGGGTAGCGGATCACCGAGCGGGCCACGTCACCGTTCTCCATGGCCTCGAAGGCGTCGTTGACCTCCTCCAACGAGATGGTGGCCGATATCAGCTCGTCGAGCTCGAGGTCTCCCTTGCGGTAGTGCTCCACGAGCCGGGGCACGTCCCGGCGCACGTCGGCCGACCCGTACCAGCAGCCGGTGATGGTCTTCGCCGCCATGACCGCCCCCAGGAAGGCGGGCACCGCGAGCATGGCGTCCATCCGTGGCAGGCCCACCAGCACGGCTTGGCCGCCGCGGCGGGTCATGGCGATGGCTTGGTCGATGCTG
>JADDQT010000075.1:6850-7163 GCA_016781225.1 Actinomycetota bacterium | reverse complement strand
AGGCCCACCACCTCGAAGCTCACGTCAGCGCCTCGCTGAGCGGTCAGGGCCATCACCTTGGACACGGGATTGCCCTGGCCGGCGTCGACGGTGTCGGTGGCGCCGAACTGCCGCGCCAGTTCGAGCTTCGCGGGGTTCACGTCGACGGCGATCACCCGTGCGGCGCCGGCCAGCCGGGCGCCCTGGACCACGTTGAGGCCGACGCCGCCGCATCCCACCACGGCGACGGTGTCGCCATCGCCTATGTGGGCGGTGTTGACGGCGGCCCCTACCACGGTGAGCACGGCGCAGCCCATCAGGGCCGCCACCTGCA
>JADDQT010000075.1:0-6803 GCA_016781225.1 Actinomycetota bacterium | reverse complement strand
GTGCGCTCGGCGAAGGTCCCCGCCGCCACCATCTGGTGGACGGGCCGCCCCCCCGAGCTGAACCGGGGGGTGCCGTCGAGTAGCCCGCCCGAAGCCAGCACCACGTTGGACGCCTCGCAGAGGTGGGTCTGACCCTTGTGGCAGAAGAAGCAGTCCCCACACTGAGGAACCCACGAGATGACCACATGGTCCCCGGGCTCTACGGCAGTCACCCCCTCGCCCACCTGCTCGACGACCCCGGCTCCCTCGTGGCCGAGGACGACCGGTGTGGGGACCATTGTCGTGCCGTTCTGCATCGACAGGTCGGAGTGGCAGACGCCCGAAGCCGCGAGGCGCACCATCACCTCGTGGGCCCGCGGTGGCTCGAGCTCCAGCTCACAGATCTCCAGTGGCCGGCCGACGCCGGTGAGCACCGCGGCCCGAACCATCGAGTGAATCTACCGGGCGTGCGCGCCGCCGTTCTGCTCCCGCTCCTCTCTCTGACTGTCCTCCCTCTGGGCCGCCTTGACGGCGAAGCCGAGGATGATGGCCGGTAGCAGGGTGACCGCCGTAGCGGCGAGGGCTACGCCGACCACGGTGGTGACCGCTCTGTTCTCGAAGCCGACCACCAGGCCCACCACGAATCCCACCACGGAGAGCGCGATGAGGCTGTAGCCGAGCTTCTGACCCAGGTCGGCGGCGCGGGCGAAGCGGGCCCGTCGAGCGAGCACGGGGTCCTCTCCGGGCGTCACCACCCGGTCCAGCCCTGCTGCTCGAAGAGCGCCGAGATCCGATCGGGCAGCTCTTCGAGGGAGAAGTGGCGGCGGGCGACCGCCTGGTTGTGATCGAGTAGGCCGGTGTCGGGCCGGGCGAGCCAGCAGCCGAGGGGGCCCGGGTCGTCGGCCGAGAACCAGCGGAAGCCGAAGCGTTCCAGCTCCGCGGCGACGGGGTAGCGGCGGATGGCCAGAGGCCTGCGGTGCACGGCCGACTCCACCACGGGGTTGCCGAAACCCTCCCAGCTGGAGGGGAAGGCCACCGCGTCGCAGGCTGCGTAGCAGTCGACGAGCGAAAGGTCGTGGGTTCCCCGCACGACGCCGACCTCGGCGGCTGCCAGCAGTGGCTCGAGCTCCGCCCCGTAGCCCTCCTCGGTGGGGCCGAGGAGCCAGTAGGTGGCCCCGAGCGCCTCGGCCAGGGCGAGGGCGGCGGGAACCCCCTTGCGGGGGACGGCGCGGACGGGGTGCAGGAGAAGCCGCCCTTCGGGTCCCACGCCGAGGTGGTGCCGCGAGCCGTCCCGGTCACCGGCGTGACCGTGGCCGTGGAAGCGGTTGTGGATGGTGTTGGCACTGATCCCCCGCTCGGCGAGCTGGCGCCGGCTGAGCTCGTTGATGGTCACGTGAGCCCATTGCGGGTCGTCGGGCGGAGGTGGATGGCCGGCGAAGGCCTCCCGTTGCCACGGCAGGTCGTGATGGTGTATGACGGCCCGTCGACCCCGCAGTGCCTCGGCCACCATGGCCGACGCCGCGCCGTTCAATGGCAGGGAGCACAGGTTCTCGACCACCGCCAGATCGGCATCGTCCAGAGCGGCGGCGAGCTCGGCGGTGCCGGGGGGCTCGGTCGCTTCCATGCGCAGGCCGGGTAGAACGACGTGGGCCTGGCCCTCGCCGGCGACGGTTCGGACGGCAAAGCCCATCTGCTCCAGTGCCCAGCCCCACTTACCGGCCTCGATGGACACCCCGTCCGGGCCCCCGAGGCGGTAGGAGACGAGAACCGCTGTGGGACTCACCTCAATGCTCGCCGGCGACGGACGGTCGGGGGGACCGGGCCGCGTGTCGGCTCCGGACCGGGCGCATGAGGTGGACTATGACGTTGGCCACGCCGACGTCGAGGGCGATGTCCCCGAAGGAGAGCACCTCGGAGACGACCGGCACCGGGAAGACGTCGGCGATGAACGTGAGGCGGTCGGAGGGCCGTTCGAGATGGCGCTTGCCGCCGAGGTGGAGGTCGTCGACCTCCTCGGGCCGGGCGATGCCTGCGGCCATCAGTGCCGAAGGACGGACGGGCATCCCGGCGTTGACGCCGATGACGAGGAGGTTGAGCGCCACCCCGAGGGCCACCAGCCACATGCCGACCAGGGAGGCGTTGGCCAGCGCGAAGCCGAGCAGCAGGAGATAGGAGACGAGGATCAGGACCAGGCCGGTGTCCGACTCGATCCGCACGCCGACCGCCTGAAGGGCGACGCCGGCCACCAGCAGCGGGAGATGTCGGAAGGAGCGGTCACCGAGATGGCGGATCCGGCCGCCGGTGAGGACGCCGATCAGGATCCCGGCGGCCACGGCCATCAGCGTGAACCGCATGTTCGGTTCAAGGTAGCGTCCGATGCCGTGGGAGGAGGGGAAGGGCGGAGGGCCCTCATCACCGGCATCACCGGTCAGGACGGCTCCTACCTGGCCGAGTTCCTCCTGGAACAGGGCTACGAGGTGGTCGGGATGGTGCGCCGCTCCAGCACCGTGAACTTCGAGCGCATCGCCCACATCCAGGACCGCTTGGTCCTGGTCTCGGGCGACCTCCTCGACGAGGTGTCTTTGATCAAGCTGTTGCGACAGCACCGGCCGCACGAGGTGTACAACCTTGCCGCCCAGTCGTTCGTGCAGACGTCGTGGGGCCAGCCGGTCCTCACAGGGGAGACCACGGCACTGGGGGTCACCCGCATGCTCGACGCCATAAGGCTGGTGGACCCCGACATCCGCTTCTACCAGGCCAGCTCCAGCGAGATGTTCGGCAAGGTGTCGGAGATCCCGCAGCGAGAGACCACGCCGTTCCATCCCCGTAGCCCCTATGGCGTGGCCAAGGTGTACGGCCACTGGATCACGGTGAACTACCGCGAGTCTTACGGCTTGTACGCCGTGAGCGGCATGTGCTTCAACCACGAGTCGCCACGCCGGGGCCTCGAGTTCGTGACCCGCAAGATCACTCACGGCGTGGCCCGGATCGCCCACGGGCTCGACGACACGCTTCGCCTGGGCAACCTCGAGGCTCAGCGGGACTGGGGCTTCGCCGGTGACTACGTGCGTGCGTTCTGGCTCATGCTGCATCGGGACTCGGCCGAGGACTTCGTCGTGGCCACCGGCGAGACCCACTCGGTCCGGGACTTCTGCGAGCTGGCGTTCGGACACACCGGCTTGAGCTACGAGGACCACGTGGTAGTGGACCCCGCCTTCATGCGGCCGGCCGAGGTCGATCTGTTGGTGGGCGACGCCGGAAAGGCTCAGGCCGAGCTGGGATGGAAGCCCGAAGTCAGCTTCCAGGCACTCGTGCACATGATGGTGGACGCCGATCTGGAGCTGGTGGGGCGCCAGCGGGTCTGATCACCCAGCTCCCCGAAGACGTCCGAAGACACCGGGCTACGAAGACGCAGCCCTGTCCTGGTTCTTCACGAGCCACACGACGAAGGCAGCGCCTGCCAGGGACAGGACGAAGCCGGACAACGGACCACCGTCGCCCAAGGCGAACCATCCCGCGAACCCACCGATGAACGATCCTCCGATGCCCACAAGGATGGTCGTGCCAACGCCCACCCGCGTCGAGCCGGGGACGACGACACCGCCAAGGGCTCCCACCACCAGGCCGCTCAGCAGGAGGCCCAGCGCGTATGCGACTCCTCCGGAGGCGAGCAAGAGCACACCCATGACGAAGGCGGCGGCCAAGAGCCCAGTCAGGAAGCCGATCAAGGGATTGAGTCTCGCGCCCGCGGCTGCCGGCGACGCTGCGGCTTAGACGGCGGGCCGGCGACATCACCTACGTCTCGTGTTTCCTCGGAGCTCGGGGCGGTAGCTTGCACACATGGAGCTCGGTCGTCTCGTGCCTGTTCCGCCAAGAGAGGTGTGGACCAGCGAGGCTCATGACTTCACGCCCTGGCTGCTTGCCAACTATGAGAGTCTCCGGGAGGCGCTCGGCATCGACCTGGAGCTGAGCGCCGCCGAACACCGCGTCGGTGAGTTTTCCCTCGACCTGATCGGCCGTGATTTAGGCAACAACACCGTCGTGATAGTCGAGAATCAACTCGAGGCCACTGATCATGGTCATCTCGGCCAGATCCTCACCTATGCCGCCGGAACCGGCGCATCGACCATCGTCTGGTTGGCGACCTCCTTTCGGGAGGAGCACCGCCAAGCATTGGACTGGCTGAACCAAAGGACAGCCGAGGACGTGCACTTCTTTGGGGTGCAGGTGAGCGTGGTGAAGATTGGGGAGTCGCCGCCTGCCCCGCTCTTCGAGGTGGTGGCCAAACCCAACGATTGGCAAAAGCGACTCCGAACCGCAACCCGCGCCGGAACGGTCAGCCCGCGCGGTGAGCTCTACAGAGATTTTTGGTCTCGCTATCTGAAGCGCATTTCAGGACGAGGTTGGGGGCGGAGGCAGACACCCCCGCCAGCAAACTGGATGGACTTCCCCAGTCCTATAAGCGGCACGCGGATCAATCCGTCATTCGCTGCCGGCGGCCGCATTCGCCACGAGCTCTATCTCGACTCCGGTGATGGCGAGAACAACCTCGAGCTATTCGAGGCGATCCTCCAACGCCGGGAAGCCTTCGAAGCTGCGTATGGCTGTCCACTCGAGTTCGAGGAGCTGCCCGGCAAGCGTGCCTGCCGGATCTCCGAGTACGCCGAGGGGGCAATCGACAAGGCCGACGACTGGGACTCGTACATGGACTGGTTCATTGACGCTGCCGAGCGGATGCGCGTCGCCATCGCCGCAATTTCGAACGGTGCGGGCAGCATCGTCGCCGCAGGCTCGATGGAGGGTGCTGCTCCGATAGGTGAAACAACGGTGACTGCTGCCCGCCGTTCCGATCTCACCAGCTGAGCGGGTCGTAGTTCCATCCGATCTGGACCGGTTGCTCGATTGGTCCAGTCATTCGAAGCCTGCTGCGTGTCTGTCGTCGAAGGGGTTGCGGACCCTGATCCCGTCGAACTTGCGAAAGTCCCGGTCGTTGGTCCAGATGGTGGTGACGCCGTGCTCGCGCATGAGGGCAACGACGTGGGCGTCGGGGACGAGCGAGCCCCGCGGCGCAACGGAGGTGGCGATACTCTTGAACGCCGTCCAGAACCTCTCTCGCTCCCCCGTGACGACGATCTGTGGCCGCTCGATCAGGTTGCTCACATCGGTGATGGCGGTTTCCGGCGTGAGCGGTGACGCCAGGATGGCGGGATGGGTGATGACCCGGACGTACCCGAGGAGGACCGGCCAGAAGAGGTAGGTGATCGAGGCGCTCGTGGCTACATGGTCGAGGAGAGCCCGGGCCCTCTGGTGCCGCCCCGACATCTCGTCGGCTGCGTACACGAGGACATTGACGTCGAGGGTCCTGCTCACCGCCCGTCCAAGATCTTCCAGAGCGCTTCCTTGTCCTCGATGTCCACCTTCAGGCCGAGGGGTTTGGAGGTCCATTGCAAGGGCGGAGGCTTCTCGTCGGCGGGCTCATTGGCCAACGCCCGTGCGAGCAATTCGGATGCCAGCTGGCCGAGCGTCTTGTTCTCCCTCTGCTGCCGTCTCTTCAGCTCCCGCAGGACGGCCGCATCGATGTCGAGTGTGGTGCGAGGCATGCATCTGATGTTATCAACAGGAGCATCACTCATCAGTAGTTCGCCGGCAGCAGGCGGCTGAAGTTCTCGAAGAAAAAGAACAGCACGACCAAGAAGACCGGCGTGCCCAGGAGGTAGGCGGGCCACCGACGCCAGAACCGTCCCACCAGCCAGATCAGGATGCCCACGAGGGCGGCGGCCACCCCCCAGGCGATGGCCGGGCCGTTGGCGGCGCTCTCTCCCGAGAGTCCGGCCCCTTCGGACTCGGCCAGGCTCTGCGGTGGCGCCGCGGGTTGGGCAGGCTGCTCGGGAGGCGGCTGTGCTGCCTCGCCCTTCAGCATCGCCACCACGATGAGCCGCCTGGCGGCGCTGAAGCGCGGCTCACAGGTGCTGAGGGTGAGCCGGTTGTCGTCGGTGGCGTCGAGCACCTCGGTCTCGTCCGGGCTCACCACCTTGCGTTCGGCCACCTCGTAGCGGAAGGCGCCCTGGCGGGTGGTCACGAGGATGGGGTCACCGGCCTCCACCTCGTCGAGGCGGAAGAAGGGTGCGCCGTAGGTGGTCCGGTGGCCGGCCATGGCCGCGTTGCCGGGCTGGCCCGGCATGGGTGTGGTGGGGAAGTGGCCGGGCCCCTTCTTGAGCTCGGGAAGGCCGACGCCCTCCACCACGGCCTTCTCCACCCCAATCTTGGGGATCTTGATGAGGGCGACGGCCTCACCCTCAGGGGCCGGCGGTGGGGCGGGAACCGCTGTGCCCAGTCGGGAAGGCGGTGGCGGGGCCGCCAGGCGCTCGTTGAAGCTCTTGGTCAGCCTGTCCTGGCTGCGCCCCTCGACCAGGCCAGTCCCCCACAGCTGGTAGACCACGAACAGCAGGATCAGGACGCCCGAGATGATGAGCGCCCGCCCGAGGGCTCCGATGGCGCGCCTCACGTCCATGGCCTCACGGTACCGGTCGCCCGAAGCCGCCCGTCGCCGGGTGGTACCGGTGGCGCAGGTGGCGACGACCGCCGCTCCCGTAGCATGGTGGCCGCCTCATGGCCATCGCCGTCCAACTTCGCTCCGCCGTGGCCCTCGTCGGCCGTTTCCCGGCCCTGGCCGGGATCGACCTCGACGTGGCTGTGGGGGAGGTCGTCCTGCTCCGCGGGCCCAACGGAGCGGGCAAGACCAGCGTGCTTCGTGCCTGCGCCGGCTTGCTGGCCGTGGTGTCCGGCGAGGCGTCGGTCCTCGGCCACGACCTGCGCCGGGACAG
>JADDQT010000074.1:5129-8491 GCA_016781225.1 Actinomycetota bacterium | reverse complement strand
GCGAGGCGGCAGCTGGGCAAGCCCTACCGCTGGGGCGCGGCAGGTCCCGACAGCTTCGACTGCTCCGGTCTCACCCTGTGGGCCTGGCGGGCAGGCGGGAAGTCGCTCCCGCATTCGTCGCGGGCACAGTTCGCCGCCACCAGCCGGGTCCCGCTCTCGGAGATCCAGCCGGGCGACCTCGTCTTCTACGGCAGCCCCATCCACCACATGGGGATCTACGTGGGCGGCGGCACCATGGTGGAGGCCTCCCAGACCGGTACTCCGGTGCGCTATGCGTCGATCTACCGCCGGGACATGGCCGGCGTCGGCCGGGTGGGCTAGGCCAGTTGTGGCGCGCGCCCGCGCCCCCCAACTAACCGGTGCCGGTGGCTGGATCGGGGTGCAAAGCCCTCTGAGCCTGAAGGCCCTGCAGGGAAAGGTGGTCCTCCTTCATTTCTGGGCCTACTCCTGCGCCACCTGCCTGGGGGTGCTCCAAGAGCTGCGGCGCCTCGAGCGGCGCTTCAGCGAGGAGCTGGTGGTGGTGGGCGTGCACTCGCCCAAGTTCCCCCGAGAGAGGGAGCACCAGGCGGTGGAGCGAGCCGTGCGCCGCCACCGCATCTCCCATCCGGTGTTGGACGACCCCGACCTTACGACATGGGCCCGCTACGGGATACGGGCCTGGCCCACCCTGGTCCTGATCGATCCCAAGGGGTATGTGGTGGGTGCTCTGTCCGGCGAGGGCCACGGCCGCGAGCTGGCCAAGGTCATCGCCGAGGTGGTTGCCCGCCACGAGGCCAAGGGCACGCTGGTGACCGAGCCCGTCGAGGTCGCCGCCCCAACCACCGGCGGGGGATTGCTGGCCTTCCCCGGCAACGTGGCCGTCTCAGCCGACGGGACGCGGCTGGCCATCGCCGACACCGCCCACGACCAGGTGCTGGTGTGCACCTCCGACGGGTTGATGCTCGAGGCCCACACCGGGTTCGCCCAGCCCCAGGGGGTGCGCTTCGACGGCACGGCGGTGATGGTGTGCGACACCGGTGCCAACCGGGTGGTCCGTACCGACGGTGTTGTCCTTGCCGACGGGATGTCCTCGCCCTGGGACGTGATGATCGAGGACGACGGCTCCCTGGTGATCGCCGAGGCCGGCCGGCACCGGCTGGCACGGGTGCGGCCCGGCGAGCAGCGGGTGTTGATGGCGGCGGGGACGGGCGAGGAGGGCATGGAGGACGGCCCCTGCACTCGAGCCGTGCTGGCTCAGCCCTCGGGTGTGACCCGCACGCCGGAGGGCATCGTCTTCGCGGATGCCGAGGCCAACGCACTCCGTGTCCTCACGAGGACCGGTGACGTGGCCACGCTCGTGGGCCAGGGGCCTTCCCACTGGGGCGCAGAGGACGGCGGGCCCCAGGAGGCCAGCCTCCAGCACCCCCTGGGAGTGGCCTCCTCCCCCGACGGGCGATCCGTCTACGTGGCCGACACCTTCAACTCGGTGCTGCGGGTGTGGGACGGAGAAACCCTGCGCACGCTGGCCGTCGAGGGTCTCGAAGAGCCGGGTGGGCTCGACGTGCTGCCCGACGGACGGCTGATCGTGGCCGACACCAACCACCACCGGGTGCTCGTAGTGGACCCTCACTCGGAGCAGGCCGACCCCCTGGAGCTCGACGACAGCTGGCTGATGAGCACTTCCGGGGCCTCCCTGTCCGCTCGCTCCGGCGAGCTGCTGTCGATCGACGTGAGCGTGCCCCTCGCAGAGGAGGAGCTGGACCCCTCGGCAAGCGATCCGGTGAGCGTCTCCCTCGACGCTCGGCCGACGTCGCTGCTCGCCGACGGGCCGAGCCAGTGGTCGCTGTCAGCGGCCGAGGGCCGGGTGGAAACCCGAGTCGGGGATGCCGGCGAAGGCCTGCTCCTGGTCGAGGTGGTGGCCACCACCCGCGGGGCGAGGGGCCGCGCCGAACGGGTACGGCGCGTCCGCCACGTCCTCCAAGTCCTCTAGCTGGGGCACTGAGGAATGGATCTGGCCCGCGGCACCGTTGACAGGTAGATGCCTGCATCCAAACAACTGGAGGGCGCCGCGGTAGCAACGCCGGTGGCGGACCTCGACCGGCTCCCGTTCGACAACCGCTTCACCGCCGAGCTGCCGGCCGATCCCGACAGCTCCAACCGGCGCCGCCAGGTGCACGGGGCCTGCTTCAGCCGGGTGAGCCCGACACCGGTGCCGGCTCCGGTGACGCTGGCGTGGTCGCCCGAGGTGGCCGACCTGTTGGGGCTCGACCCGGAGGTCTGCCAGTCGGAGGACTTCGCTCGGGTGTTCGGCGGCAACCGGGTGCCCGCAGGCGCCGATCCCTTCGCCGCCAACTACGGCGGGCACCAGTTCGGCAGCTGGGCGGGACAGTTGGGCGACGGGCGAGCCATTGCCCTGGGGGAGGTGCTCGACCGCAACGGCGACCATCAGACCCTCCAGCTCAAGGGGGCCGGGCCCACGCCCTATTCGCGCATGGCCGACGGCCGGGCCGTGCTGCGCTCGTCCCTGCGGGAGTTCCTCTGCAGCGAGGCCATGCACCACCTGGGAGTGCCCACCACCCGTGCGCTCTCGCTCGTGGCGACGGGCCAGAGCGTGATGCGCGACGTGCTCTACGACGGCAACCCCCGCCCCGAGCCGGGCGCCGTGGTGTGCCGGGTGGCGCCGTCGTTCACCAGGTTCGGGAACTTCGAGCTGCCGGCGGCCCGCGGGGAGCTCGACGTGCTCCGCCAGCTCGTCCGCTTCACGATCCGCACCGACTTCCCCCACCTCGTCTCCGACGGCTCCGCCGATCCCGAGGAGCTGGTCGGCGCCTGGTTCGGCGAGGTCTGCGCCCGCACAGCGGCGCTGTTGGTGGACTGGATGCGAATCGGCTTCGTGCACGGGGTGCTCAACAGCGACAACATGTCGATCCTCGGCCTGACCATCGACTACGGCCCCTACGGCTGGCTCGAGAGCTTCGACCCGGGCTGGACGCCGAACACCACCGATGCCGCCACCCGCCGCTACCGCTTCGGGGCCCAACCGGAGGTGGCCCACTGGAACCTGCTCCAGCTGGGCAACGCACTGGTGCAGCTCACCCGGGATCCCGAGCCGCTCCAGGCCGGCCTGGAGCGCTACGCCCACAGCTATCACCAGGGGTTCCGGGCCATGATGGCCGAGCGGCTCGGGTGGGGCTCCCCCTCGGAGGAGGACGACCACTTGGTGAACGAGCTGTTCACCATGCTCGTACGCACCGAGACCGACCAGGTGCTGTTCTTCCGGGACCTGGCCCGCGTCCCGGTCGATCCCAACGGTGATCTTGGCGACGAGGCCCTGGTCGCTCCCCTTGCCGAAGCCTGGTACGAGCCGGAGGAGCTGGTGGGCG
>JADDQT010000074.1:0-5106 GCA_016781225.1 Actinomycetota bacterium | reverse complement strand
TGGCTCCGGGCGTGGGGGCGCCGGGTGGCGCAGGGCGGCCTGGGTGACGACGAGCGGCGCCGGAGGATGGACGCCGTGAACCCCCGCTTCGTCCTGCGCAACTACCTCGCCCAAGAGGCCATCGACGCCGCCGAGCACGGCGACCCTTCGCTCATCGCCGAGCTGCTCGAGGTGCTCCGCCATCCTTACGACGAGCAGCCGGGCAGGGAGCGCTTCTCGGCCCGTCGCCCCGAGTGGGCCCGTGAACGGGTGGGGTGCTCAATGCTCTCCTGCAGCTCGTGACGGCCGTCCCTGCGAACTGGGGGGGGCGGCCGGGCAGCTAATGTGCCTGGAACCGGCGCAGCCTGTGCCCCGAAAGGAGACATCGATGTCCTACGAGTACAAGGGCCAGACCATGGGCAAGACCCAGGCCGCAGCGCCCGCTCAACGTGCCCCGCGCCAGCCTCCGGCCGGCGGTGGGTCTGCCGCCGGCGGCCGCTCGCTCCTGCAGATCTTCTCTGCCGTCGTCGGCTTGGCCTTCCTGCTGGCCGGCGTGGGCGGTTTCATCCCCGGGATCACGTCCAACTACGACGACTTGAGCCTGTTCGGCACCGACTCCAACGCCGAGCTGCTGGGCTTGTTCCGGGTGAGCATCCTCCACAACATCGTTCACCTCCTGTTCGCCATCGGCTTGTTGGCCGCCGCCCGGGCCAGCTGGTCCAAGCTCTTTCTCATCGGCGGCGGCGTGGGCTATCTCGGAGTCTTCGCCTATGGCCTGATCGTCGACCACGACAGCGACGCCAACTTCCTGCCTCTCAACGACGCTGACAACTTCCTGCATCTGGGGCTTGCCCTGGGCATGATCGTCCTGGGCGTCGTGGGGGTCGCCCTCGCCAAACAGGCGGTCTCCCGGGCTTAGCCGATCCGTCTGGGTAGCCGCCGACGGTTGTGTACTCACCGGCACCACCGCACATAATGAGCCATGGCCGGTCGCCAACCCGAAGAGAGCGTTCGAGTGGCAGCGGCTTGCCAGCAATGGCGAAACATGACGTTTCTCCATTGGTCCTTCGAGCCTGAGTCTCTCCAGACTTTGCTGCCCGACGACTTGGAGGTCGACACCCACGAAGGCAAGGCATGGGTGGGCCTCACGCCGTTCTTGATGCACGACTTCAGCGTGGGCTGCCTGTTTCCCATCCCAGGGCTGTCCACCTTTCCCGAGACCAACGTTCGTACCTATGTACGCGGGCCCGACGGCAGGGACGGTTTGTGGTTCCTCTCGCTCGAAGCCGACAGCCTGCCCACCGTCGTCGGTGCGTCTCTCGGCTACGGCGTGCCGTACAGGTGGGCCGAGATGAGCGTGGATGCGGCCCAGACGGTTCGTTATCGAAGCCGGCGCCGGCTCGGCTCTTCGGCCGGTCACGACATCACGCTCCGTCCGAAGCGGCCCTACGGCGCCGACGAGGCCTCCCATCTCGACCACTGGCTGACCGGCCGATGGCGCGCCTTCACGAGGATCGCGGGCCGGCTGGCTGTCGTGCCGGTGCAGCACCAGCCGTGGCCGCTGTGGCACGCCGAGTTGGAGGTGCTCGAGCAGGACCTGTTGCCGGCAGCCGGCATTCCGGCTGTCGAGGGAGAACCGCTCGTGCACTACGCGCCAGAGGTCGACGTTCGGCTGGGAGCACCACAACTTCGCTAGGCCGAAGGGCCGGAGCGGCGACGGGCGGATGGTTATGGCGTGCGCTTTGGTGTGCGCTATGGCGTGCGGCCCAGGGCCCACGTCACTGCGGTGCGGGCGACCTCCGGCGGGACCGTGTGGCCACCTTCGAACTCCAGGTAGCGCACGTCGTACCCCGCGCCGCGGAACCTCGGCACCAGCTTCCGGCTGGTTGCGTCGATGCCGAGCACCCCGTCCCCGGTGCCATGAGAGATGAACAGCCGGGGCGAGCCCCGCGTCGTACCCGGGGCGGCGAAGCCCGGTGAGAAGGCGAGCACCGAACCGAAGATGTCACCGTTGGTTATGCCCAGAGACAGGGCATAGGACGCGCCGTCGGAGAAGCCGGCCACGATGACGCGGGCTGGATCCACGACATAGCGGTCAAAGGCCCGAGTCAAGGCCCGGTCGATGACCTCGACGTCAGGACCGAAGCCGCCGACCAACACGTCCCATGTGCGGCCGCGCGACTCGGGCGCGAGCAGCAGTAGCCCGAACTCGTCGGCCAGCGCTCTCAGTGGGGCCAGCCCGCCCCTTGCGTCACCCCCCGCCCCGTGGAGGGTCACCACCAGTGTCGCCGGCTGTCCGATCGAGTAGGTCGAGGGCACGTAGATGAGCCCGGTTCGACCGGTCCCGGGCATCAGCGGCTGGGTACCGGCGGGCACCGGCTCCGCCGTGAGGTTGGGGCCCGGCCTGGCCCGGAGACGTCCTCGCTCGTGACCGGAGTCATCCTCACCGGCGTTCCTCTCGAGGGGTCTCACCTCCCCACTCTCACGGCCGGAGCGGCACGCGGCCAGGAAGGCTGCGGCGACGCCCGTCGCGAGCAGCTCGCGGCGCGACACGAGCGAGTCTCTGTCACGTCGTTCCCTCAGCTGCCCATCTCCGAGCCAAACCTAACTCGCCGAGTCAGCCGCAGGGCTGCCCCTCAACACTCGAGTGTCAGGTAGAAATAGGCCATGAGCAACCCCCAACAGCCAGAGCTTCGGCGCAGTGAGCGCGGCGAAGTCGTTCAGGACTCGGTGAAGACCCGACATGGGGGCCCCACGGACGAATCCGGTGACCCGGGCCCGGTTCCCGAGGCCAACGAGCCCGGTCACCATCCCGAGGAGGAACAGGACAAGCCCACTGAGGTGCCAACGGCATACAAGATGCCGGACCAGTAGCAGTCACATCCCCAAGCCGAGCTGTCCGCCGACCCCCTCGATTTGCGACGAACGCGAGCGAGGGCGTTGATCCTGCCGACGCTGCGGTCCGCCCACCGGCCTGGTGGCCGACGGTGCGCTGAAGCGGCCCCTGGACTTGTCAACGAGCCGGCGGACCCTTCCTGAGAGGGCCTTCTGCTCGTCGGAGGGCAGGTAGGCCCGCCGGTACCGACGGTCGTACTCCTCCACCAGCTCCGGGCGGTTCGATCCGAGCCATTTCATGAAATGCTCCTTCACGCCCGGACGAAGGTGCAACGACAGGGCTGACACCGAGACCGCACCCGCTTCCACGCATGCCTTGACCACAGCCTCCAGCTGCTCGGACGAATCGGAGATGCAGGGAAGCACGGGCGCCACGAGCACGCCGCAGGGAATCCCGGCCTCGTTGAGACGGGCCACGGCCTCCACCCGACGGCGGGGATGGGGCGTGCCCGGCTCGGTGGCCTTCCATACGTCTTCGTCCAGAGTGCCGATGGAGAGGTTGGCCCGCACCTCGGTGCGCGCCGCCGCGGCCTGGAGAAGGTCCACGTCACGCAGGATGAGAGTGGACTTGGTGAGGATGGAGAAGGGGTTGGCGGCCTCTGCGAGCACGCCCACGATCCCCCGCGTGAGGTGGAACTTGGCCTCGCAGCGCTGGTACGGGTCGGTGTTGGTGCCCATGGCTATGTGCTCGCCCGCCCACCTTGGGGCCGCCAGCTCCGCCCGCACCCGCTCCACGGCGTTGACCTTCACCACCAGCTTGGTGTCGAAGTCCTCCCCTGTGCCCAGGCCCAGATACTCGTGCGTGGGCCGAGCAAAGCAGTTGTGACTGACCACGCCATTGGCGATGAAGTCACCGGTGCCTGTGGTGATGTCGAACATGGGCAGCTCGATGCCCAAAGGCTTGATATCGACGACGCCCAAGCGAGCAGTGCTCTTGATGGCGGCTCCATCGATCACTCTCTTCCGGGTGATAGATGGGTCCACAGTCAGGAAGAAGCGGAGATGCTCCCGGAGACCTCCGACCACACGGACATAGGAGACACGACCACGGTCGATCGCGAAGAGAAAGCCAAGCTGCCGCAGGCAGACGCAGATCCGCTCGATGATTCCGGCGTCGGTGTTTGCGATGCGCAGGATGCCACGGCTGTACGAACCCTCGGCGTCGAAGATGCCCGCGAGGAAGCCTTGGCACCACTCGTCGGAGACCACGTTCGGGTATTCGACGAGCCGCGTGATGGCAGCCACGCCCGCTCTTGACGAAGTTCGGATGGCACGCAGCTCCTTCCGAGCACCGACCGCCTGCTGAAAGAGGAACTCGGATGTCGCTACCCCGTCGTCGTGCAGGAACGACCTGGTGCGGCGAAGGCCTTCGAAGTCGGTGAGGGCCAGGCGAAATCGATGGACGTCTCCGTGTCTTCGCCCGGGACGAACGTAGCTGTACGAACCGAGGTGGCCATCACCTCGGATCATCCCGCACAGGTATCCCTCCCGGTATTCGGGGCCGTGCTCAGGTGGGACTGCGAGTCGTCCTACGCCCATCAACTTGTTGTTGCACGTCAGGTGGGGACGGCATGCGGCGCCCTGCCCGGCACCGGTGACGTACTTCCAACCGCGCTCGGTCAAGAAGCGATGATCACCGCTGGAGATGAGCTCGGTCCCATCCTCCAGCGTCACTCGGTATGCACGCTCGAGAGTGGACCAGTGGGCGAGAACCCGCGTCCTCACGTAGCGGCGGTAGCTGCCCACTCTCGCCGTGCCGTAGACGTCGTCGCCGACCTCGACGTTTGCCAGCAGCTTCGTCCTGCCGTTGGCCATGAGTATCGGCGTCTCGCCCGAGAGGCAGTAGGCACATGCATGACTGCATCCTCGGTAGGCGTTGATGGTGTAGCGGAAGGGCATCCGGGAGGCGGCGGGCACCTCGTTGATGATGCGGCGGGCGTTGACGTGGAGGAACTCGAGGCCGCGGTACTCTCCGCCGCCCATGTGGCGCTCCACGAGCTCCTCGTCGGAGAACAGTGAGCCCTGCCCGCCGTCGTCACCGGCCAGTCGCCATCGCAACTCTCCCATCGCCGCAACTGTATAGAACATGTGTTCGAGAATCCACCGCACGGCGGGGGCTCCCATGGGCTAGACCTCTGCCGTGAGCGGCGTGCCCTACGTGGCAGTGGTCGGCGACGGTGAGGCGTCCGCCGCCGTCGAGTCCGAGGCCGAAGCGGTGGGCCGGCTCCTTGG
>JADDQT010000310.1 GCA_016781225.1 Actinomycetota bacterium | reverse complement strand
GTCATGGCCTCGGTCGTCCTCGGAGTGCTGGGTGCCGTCGGCATCGGTGCGGCTCTCGGGGCAGCCACCGGGAGGACGCCACTGCGACCGGCCCTGCGCCATCTGGCCGTGGCCAGCGCGGCGGGGGCGGTGGGCTACGCCCTGGGGACGCTGATCGGGGGCACCACGCCCCCGTAAGCCCGGTCGGTGTGGTGGACGCCGAAGCCCATCGACTGGTAGAGCCGCAGCGCCGCCCTGTTCGAGGCGTCGACGTAGAGGATGGCGCAGTCGAGCTTCCTGCCGTCGATGCGCCTGCGGCACAACCAGTCCAGACCAGCGAGCACCAGGTGGCGACCCAGCCCCAGCCCTTGGAAGTCGGGATCGACGGCCACCACGTAGAGCTCGCCCACCGCCGGCTCGCCCCCGTGGTGCACCTTGTTCCAGCAGAACCCGGCCAGGCGGCCTTCCCGCTCGTGCAGCAGTAAGCCCTCGGGCTCGAACCAGGGCTCGGCCTCCAGACGCCTGATGTGCCCCGGCGTCCATCCACCCTGGTCGGGGTGCCCGGCGAAGGCCCGGTTGTTGACCTCCAGCCACGCCTGCTCGTCCCGGCCCACGACGAATCCTCGGATCGGCAGCGTGGACGGCTCGCTCGGAGGCAGCGGGCGGCGCATCTGGTACAGCTCGCGCTCGATGTCGAGCTCGGCCGCGGCCGCCATGGCGTCGTGCTCGGGCCGCGCATCGTGGACCCACATCCGTACCGGCCCTCCTCCCTCCCGTCCCACGACGTCGACGCCGGCCAGCACCAAGCTCTCCCACGCCGGCAGGACAGCGGCGGACCGGGGGTCGACCACGAGCTCGAGCGACCACCCCGGCCCGTCCCGAGAGACTTGGGCGAACCCGATGGGGTCGTTGCCGTCCGGCTCCCAGGCCATCAGCCAACGAGAGGCGGCGTCGCCGTCGACGAAGCGGTGCACGCCCGCCCTTCCGGCCCTGTCCGACAGGGCCGAGACAGCCCGCTGGTCGGCGGCGGTCATCTGCTGCTTGACCTCCACCTGCGGCATTGGATGCCAAGCTACCTGTGCCCATGTCCAGACCCAGGTCTCCCCGAGGCCGGGCGCGGGAGACCGTGGCCCGGCTGGCGGCCGAATACCCCGGCGGTGCGCCGGAGCTCTGCGCCCTCCGCCACAGGAACCCTTTCGAGCTGTTGGTGGCGACGATCCTCTCGGCGCAGACCACCGACGAGCGAGTCAACCTGGTTACCCCGACGCTGTTCGAGGAGTACTCGACGGCCGCCGAGCTGGCTGCCGCCGACCCTGCCGACGTGGAGCGGATCATCCATCCCACCGGGTTCTTCAGGTCCAAGACCCGAAGCTTGGTCTCCATGGCCCAGGCCCTCGACCAGCGCTACGGCGGCCGCGTCCCCAAGGAGATGAAGGAGCTTGTGACGCTGCCGGGTGTGGGCCGCAAGACGGCAAACGTGGTGCGCAGCGTGGCCTTCTCGCTCCCCGGCCTCCCGGTGGACACCCACGTGGGCCGGCTGAGCCGCCGGCTGGGGCTCAGCCGGGAGGAGGACCCCGAGAAGGTCGAGGCCGAGCTGAACGCCATGGTGCCGGCGAAGGAACGCGGGTCGCTCAGCCTGCGCCTCATTCTGCACGGCCGCCGGGTGTGCCTGGCCCGCCGTCCTCGTTGCGAGGTGTGCATCCTCAACGACTTCTGCCCGTCGTCGACCCTGCCCAGCAGAAGAGGTGGAACCGGGAACAAGGAGGGCGGTCCCGGGGTTCCAAACCACTGAGGAGCGGTTTCCCGCCTCCGCTCCCAGAGCGGTCCCCGCCGCTCGGCCGACGGCGCCTCCCCGGCGCCGTCGGTCTTTTTTTTGTTGGAGATGTCCTATCGCTCGGCGTCCACCACCCGGCCCAGGTTCCGCCGGGCGCCCGCAAGGCTCCGCTCGGCCTGGTACAGCTCCCCGGCCAGGTCGTCACGTTTGGCCGCCACGTAGGCGTCGGCGATGATCGTCACCCTCCGGGCCAGCTCCTCCAGGGCGGTGGCCAGCGAGGAGAGCTCGGCGGCCGGTGACGAGCCGGCTGAGGCCCCACCTGAGGACATGGGGCCCCACAGTACGATCGAACCTGTCCATGCTGAAACGACTCGACCTCCGCGGTGCCCCCCAGGGGTGGCGGCAGTCGCTGCCACGCCCGGCGGCGGCCAAGGAGCCGCCCACGTCCTCGGTGCAGGCCATCCTCGCCGACGTACGGGCCCGTGGTGACGCTGCCCTACGCGACTGCACCGAGCGCTTCGACGGCGTGCGCCCGGGCGCCCTGCGGGTACCTCCCCACGTCGTCGCCGAAGCCCTCGAGTCCATCCCGCCCGAGCTTCGCCTCGCCCTCGAG